>NZ_JBYIQP010000061.1:0-43780 GCF_057707665.1 Actinacidiphila sp. bgisy167
GTGGCGCCATGACGTGGTTGATCACCGGCGGCGCCGGCTTCATCGGATCACATGTGGTGCGGGCGATGACCCGCGCGGGCGAGCGCGTGGTCGTGCTCGACGACGGCTCGGCCGGTGTGCCGGACAGGGTGCCCGCGGACGTCCCGGTGGTCGATGGATCCGTTCTGGACCGCGCTGTCCTGGATCGCGCGATCGCCGACCACGGCATCACGGGTGTCGTGCACCTGGCCGCCAGAAAGCAGGTCGGGGAGTCGGTGGAGCAGCCGCTGCGCTACTACCGGGAGAACCTCGGCGGCCTCGGCACACTGCTGGAGGCGGTGGCGGACGCCGGCATCTGCCGCTTCGTCTTCTCCTCCTCCGCCGCCGTGTACGGCCTGCCCGACGTGCCGCTGGTGACCGAGTCCACGCCGTGCCTGCCGATGAGCCCGTACGGCGAGACCAAGCTGGCCGGCGAGTGGCTGGTCCGGTCCGCCGGGCGGGCGCACGGGATCTCCACCGCCTGCCTGCGCTACTTCAACGTCGCGGGGGCGGCCGAGCCCGCTCTGGCGGACACCGGGGTGTTCAACATCGTCCCGATGGTCTTCGACAGGCTGACCCGGGGCGAGGCCCCGCAGATCTTCGGGGCCGACTACCCGACCCCCGACGGCACGTGCGTGCGCGACTACATCCACGTCGAGGACCTCGCCGACGCCCACCTCGCCGCGGCCCGCTGGGTCGGCGAGCGGGACGGCGGCACCGACCTGACGGTGAACATCGGACGCGGCGAGGGCGTCTCCGTCCGCGAGCTGATCGACGTCATCCTCGAGGTCACCGGGCGCAAGGAGATGGAGCCGGTGATCCTGCCTCGACGGGCGGGCGACCCGGCCAGCGTGGTCGCGTCGTCCGAGCTGACCCGGCGGGAACTGGGCTGGACGGCCACCCGCGACATCCGCGAGATGGTCGAATCCGCCTGGGAAGGCTGGTGCCGGCGCCACCCGGAGGCACGCGCCGCCTGACCACCACCGCCTCCCCGCCACCCACGCCTATCACCGCAGGTCACCACGGACGACGGCGGCGGCAGCCGGCGAGTTGCCCAGCCATGGCGGCCGTTGTTCACTGGGCTCGCCGGTCTCCGCGCGCGGACACGCCGTCGCGCGGAGGGCGACGGACGGGAGCGGCGCGCGATGGGCGCTGGACACGCGCACGGCCACGGCCACCCGCACGGGCCGGGGACCGTCCCGACGGGCACGGCGGCCGCCGCCTACCGCGGTCGGCTGCGCGCGGCGCTCGGCATCACCCTGCTGATCCTCGTGGCGGAGGTCGTGGGAGGCGCGCTCACCGGATCTCTCGCCCTGCTCGCCGACGCCGGGCACATGGCCACCGACGCGGCGGGCCTGGCGATGGCACTGGTGGCCATCCACTTCGCCAACCGCCCGCCGAGCGAGCGCCGCACCTTCGGGCTGGCGCGGGCGGAGATCCTTTCGGCGGTGGCCAACGCGGTGCTGCTGTTCGGCGTGGGTGTCCTCATCTTCTACGAGGCGGTCCGCCGGCTGATCACGCCCCCCGGGATCGAGGGCGGGCTGACCGTCGTCTTCGGCGCGGTCGGCCTGGTGGCGAACCTCGTGTCCCTGCTGCTGCTGATGCGCGGGCAGCGCGACAGCCTGAACGTCCGGGGCGCCTTCCTGGAGGTCATGGCGGACGCGCTGGGCTCGCTGGCCGTGGTCGTGGCGGCGCTGGTCATCCTGGCCACCGGCTGGCAGCGGGCGGACCCCGTGGCCTCGATCCTGATCGGCCTGATGATCGTCCCGCGGACGTGGCGGCTGCTGCGCGAGGCGATCGACGTCCTGCTGGAGGCGGCGCCCAAGGACGTGGACATGGCCGACGTGCGCGCCCACATCCTCGCGCTGCCCGGGGTGGCCGGGCTGCACGACCTGCATGCGTGGACGATCACCTCGGGCATGCCGGTGCTCTCCGCGCACGTCGTGGTGAGCCGGGACGTCCTGGACGCGGTCGGCCACGAGAAGATGCTGCACGACCTGCAGGGCTGCCTCGGCACCCACTTCGACGTGGCGCACTGCACCTTCCAGCTGGAGCCGGTCGGTCACGCGGAGCACGAGGCGCGCCTGTGCCACTGAAAGGTGGCGCGGATGGGCGGGTGGAGAAGGGAGCGGGGCGAGGGCCCAGTCCGGCAAGGCGGAGAAGACAGACGCAGCGGAGCTGCGGCGATCGACGACAACGCCGCCAGGCGAGAGTCAACGGCCCGCGGCGTCGGGGCGCCCATCCGTGTGGCCTCCATGGGGACGCCGCAGTGCGCGACTCGGCGTCACGGGACAGGGACGCGCTGCAACCGCACCGGGCGTCGCCGCGTGAGGCAGACTGAGGTCTTGTCGTCGAAGCAAAGGATGGCCATGCCCACACGCCCCGCCGCCAACCGGCCCCGCACACCCGCCGCGGAGCCCTCTTCCCACGGTGCCCCGGCGCCGATCCTGCTCGAATTGGTCGACGAGGCCGGTGCGACGATCGGCACCGCGGAGAAACTGTCGGCCCACCTCGCGCCGGGGCGGCTCCACCGGGCGTTCTCCGTGTTCCTCTTCGACAGTGAGGGCAGGCTGCTGCTGCAGCGCCGGGCGTCGGGGAAGTACCACTCCCCCGGCGTGTGGTCGAACACCTGCTGCGGCCACCCGTACCCCGGCGAAGCGCCCTTCGTCGCCGCGGCGCGCCGCACCGCCGAGGAACTCGGCGTCGCGCCCGCGCTGATGCGGGAGGCCGGCACGGTCCGCTACAACCATCCCGACCCGGCGTCGGGGCTGGTCGAGCAGGAGTACAACCACCTCTTCGTCGGCCTCGTGACCGCGGCCCCGGACCCGGATCCGGAGGAGATCGGCGAGACGGCCTTCGTGTCGCCCGCCGAACTCGCCGCGCTCCGCGCCTCCGGGCCCTTCTCGGCCTGGTTCCCGACCGTGCTGGACGCCGCGCTGCCCGCGGTCCGCGAGCTGACGGGCGACGCGGGCTGGTAGCCCCTGCGGCGCGGTCCGGGCGGTCACCGCGCGTCCGGGGCCGCGCGGTCGGACCGGCCCGGTCGGCGGCGCGACCAGGGCGCTCAGGACACCAGGCCGCGCGGCAGCGGGAGCGCGGCCCAGATGACCTTGCCGCCGGTCGTGGTCTGCTGGACGTCGCACATCCCGCCCGCCTCGGCGGTGACCGTCTTGACCAGCAGCAGGCCGCGCCCGTTCGTGTCGGCGTCGTCGACCTGGAGGGCCTTGGGCCGGTACGGGTGGTTGTCCTCGACGGCGACCCGTACCCAGTCCATGCCGACGGCGAGCTCCACGGCGATCTCCGGGGACAGCAGCGCGGCGTGCCGCACGGCGTTGGTGACCAGTTCGGAGACGATCAGCAGCACTCCGTGCAGCAGGTCCTCGCCGACCGGCACGCCCTGGCGGACGATCAGGTCCCGCACCGCGTGCCGGGCCTGCGGCACCGAGGAGTCCAGCGCCGGAGCGGTGAAGCGCCACACGCCCTCGTAGGGGCGCGGGACATCCGGAGCCACCGAGGGCACCGGTTCGGGGGGCGGGACGCTCCCGCGTACGTCCATGGCGGTCTTCACCCTCGCATTCGCGCGATGCAACCCGCGACCCCCGCGGCCCGCTCACGGCGGCGGCGGGGAACGCCTCACGGTTCGAGTGTCGGCAGGCGGCGGGCCCGCCCCGAGCCGCTGACCGAAAATCCGTGCCTTTCGATCAGGTTCGACACATTGCGATCGGGCGTGCCAGCCACATGAGCTTTACTGATCCGACCTTTTCCGGTCACTGACGCGTCAGCGGGGCGTCCCGGACATCAGCGACCATTCCGACGATCCGCCGGCCGCCGAGGCCCGCGCCCAGCAGTCCCAGACCGTCGAAGAGCAGCGCGAGCGAGAAGAAGGCGCCGATGACGTAGAGGCTGCTGTGCGGCCAGTCGGCGAGAACCAGGATCGACAGCAGGATGCCGACGGCGCCCTGGATGAGCGTCCACACCATGTGCGGCCCACGCACCACCATCCCGCCGAAGAGGCGGAAGATGCCGCCCGTCAGGAACAGCAGCGCCGCGAACATGGTGAGTGCGGCCGCCGTCTGCTCGGGGTTGCGGATCACGACCACCCCGGCGGCGATGTAGAGGGCCGCGACGACCAGGGCGAGCCAGAAGTAGTTGGTGTCGTGGTTCTGCACCGCCTGCACCAGGCCGACGACGCCGCCGACGAGCAGCAGCCAGCCGAAGAGCAGCATCGAGGTGATGGTCGCGATGCCCACGTAGAACAGCCCGACCAGGCCGCCCGCCACCAGGACCGCTCCGAGGGCGGCGACCCAGCCGAAGCTGCGCCTGATACCGGCCTCCGGGGGTTCCGGATGTTTCCTGCGTCCCTTGAACGGTGCCATGGCCGCCGCCTCCTTGCGCTCGTCGGAGCCTGTCGGGAGCTACTGCCCATATACCCGATATGCGGCGGCGCGGACCGGGATAGGATCCCGGTGGGGCGGCGTCCGTGCTCCGTGCCGGCCGGGACGACGACGAGATGAGGGATCAGGGCATGTCCGAGCCGTCCGTGCCCGGCCTGGTGGTGCACACGGTGGGCGCCACGGCCACCGTGACGATCAGCAATCCGGCCAAGCGCAACGCGATGACCCTGGCGATGTGGCAGGAGTTGCCCCGCCTCCTCGACGGTCTCGCGGCGGACCCGGCCGTGCGCGTCCTGGTGCTCGCCGGGGCCGGCGGCACCTTCTGCGCCGGCGCGGACATCTCCGGGCTGCTGCGCACGCCGGCCGACGCTTCCGGCACGTCCGGCACGACGCAGAGCGCGGCCGTAGCGGCGGAGGAGGCCCTCGCGGCGTTCCCCAAGCCCACGCTGGCCTCGATCCGCGGTTTCTGCGTGGGCGGCGGCTGCCAGCTCGCGGCCGCCTGCGACCTGCGGTTCGCCGCGGAGGGCGCGCGCTTCGGGGTCACCCCGGCGCGGCTCGGCATCGTCTACCCCGCCTCCTCCACGCACCGGCTGGTGAGCCTGGTCGGACCGGCGACGGCGAAGCACCTGCTGTTCTCCGCGGAGCTCATCGGTCACGAGCGGGCGCTGCGGACCGGGCTGGTGGACGAGGTGCTGGCCGAGGACGAGCTGGACAAGCGGGTCGAGGAGTACGCCGGTGTCCTGGCCTCCCGGTCGCTGCTCACGCAGGCGGCGGCCAAGGAGTTCACCGCCTCCCGGATCGCCCCGGAACGGGTCGGCCACTGGGCCCGCCAGGCGGAGCGCAGCGACGACACGGCAGAGGGCGTGACCGCCTTCCTGGAGCGCCGTGAGCCCCGGTTCACCTGGACGGTGGGCCGGTAGCGAGCGGTCGGCGGGATGCCGCGGCACCGGTCACCGGACGGGCACGCCCGCCCTGTGCCACCGCCGGGACACACCGCTCGGTCCGGACCTCCGCAGAAGTGGGCCGTGCGGTGTCCCCCGGTGCGCGGCGCCGGTGGACCCGCCCCACCGGCCGGTCAGGTGTCGGCGGTAGCGCTCAGCGGACGGCCCTGACGGGTTCCTCGCCGGGCCCGTCGGCGCCGACCGCCTCCTTGCGGGACGCGCCGTGCGCGCACGGCATCGCCGGATGCCGGCCCAGCAGCACGACACCCGCGGCGATCGCGGCGAGCCCCGCCGCCTCCCAGGCCAGCGCGCCGGGCGAGACGCGCACCCGGTCGCCGAGGAAGCCGACGCCGCAGGCGATCCCGGCCAGCGGCTGGGCGGCGGTCAGCGCGGGCAGCGACATACGCAGCGGAGCCGACTCGAAGGCACTCTGCACGAGCATCAGGCCGGTCAGGCCCATCGCGACGATGGCGTACGGCTGCCAGTGCGTGAAGAGGGCGCCGGCGCCCTCGTCCTGGGCGATCTGGCCGGAGATCCGGGTCAGGGCGTCCTGGAGGCCGTACAGCAGGCCCGCGGCGAGCGCCAGCACCGTCGCCTCCGGCGACGGACGCAACCGCCGTGCGCAGGCGACGAGCAGCAGCGCCAGGCCGACGACGACGCCGACCACCAGCCAGTGGCGCAGCGCCCCTGCGGGCGGACCGCCGCCCGAGGGGCGGCCGGCCACGATGAAGGCGGTGACGCCGAGCGCCAGCAGCACCACGCCGGACCAGCCGTGCCGGCCGAGTCTCTGGCCGGTGAGGCGGCGTGAGAGCGCCAGCGCGAAGACCAGATTGGTCGCGGTCAGCGGCTCGACGAGGGAGACCTCGCCCTTGGTGAGCGCGAGGGCGCTGAGCAGCATGCCGCAGACCATCAGGAAGACGCCGAGCAGCCACTGCGGCATCCGCATGAGGTGCAGCAGCAGCCTGAAGGAGAGGAAGTGGGCCAGGGGGGCGCGCTGGGCGGCCAACTGCTGGAGTACGAAGCCGAGCCCCAGGCAGCACGCGGCCCCCACCCCGAGCAGGAATACGGCCACCTCGTCAACCTCCCGGTGTCGCCGACTGGCCTGACCTTAGCGCCTCACCCGTCTTGATCGCGACGATTGTCCGCCTTTGGCTTCGGGTCTCCGGGCGCGGCGATGGTGACGGGACGCCGTGCCGTGCGCCCGCCCCGCGCGGTCACGGGCAGGCCCGCCACGATGCCGCGGATGAAGTGCAGCTCGCTGACGATGTCCGCGATGGTCTCGCACTCGGGGGTCGCGGGGAGCTTCGGGGGACCCGCGGCGGGAGCACGGCCGTCCAGGGTGTCGGCGACCGCCGTGAGCGCGGCGTCCACCTGGGCCCCCTCGCGGGCCGAGGGACGCGGGTGGCCCTGCTCCATCCGGACGACGCAGGCGGTCGTCGCGTCCACGATCCGTTCGGTGGCCGCGACCACGCGGGACCAGTCGCCGTTGCCTCCGTGCCGGGAGGGCAGCTCGGCGGCGAGCGTCTCGGCGGCCCCACGGGCCTCGCCCAGAGCGCTGTAGGCCGCCCGGCGCAACACCCTGCGCTGCTCAGGGCGCTCGCCCGCAGCCGCGGCCAGGACGTACCCGAGGTAGTCCCGGGTGCGCCGCTGGGCGACGGCCAGCAGGTGGCCGACCCGTGCGGTGCTGCCGGTGATCCGGGGCAGGTGGCCCACGATGACGACGATCGCGCAGGCGATCGCCGTGTCCAGCAGCCTGGGCAGGGCGGCCTGGGTGTCGCCGCCGGCCCACACGAACGCCAGCACCATGATCGTGACGACGGTGGTCTGCAGCGCGTAGTGGCGGGTCGCGAAGGGCAGGAGCGCGCCTGCCGCGCAGGCGCAGACGGCCGTCCACCAGATCCCGTCGCCCAGGGGCGCGGCGAGCGCCGTGAAGACCAGGACGCCGAGCACTGTGCCGAAGAAGCGGTTGACGACCCGGGAGAACAGCGGGCCGATGTCGGGCTTCACCAGGAACGCCGCCGTGAGCGGCAGCCAGTACCAGTGGTCCGCGCGCAGGGCCAGGGCCACGGCCGCACTCGCGGTGACGCACACCGCGACCTTCAGCGCGTACTCGCGGCCCACGGGGCCGAGAACGCGGCGGCGCATCAGCGGCGCCGGTCCGCGGGCGGGGAGCGGGGCGGCGTCCTCGGGGCAGCCGGTGGCCGGTACCGTGCGGGCGAAGACGGTGGACGCGTGCAGCATCATGGCGTTGAACACCGCCCGCGCGGGGGTGGCCGTCCCAGGGGCGGACGTCTCGGGCACGGTCAGCGGACCGGGCGGTGTCCCCGTCCGCACGGCCGCGGCGAGCCGCCGCGGGCCGTCGCCGGTGCCGGGCGGCAGGGGCCGGGCCTCCCAGAGCAGGGCGGTGGCGGCGTCGGTCAGTTCGGTGGCGACGCCGAAGCGCTCCGCGAGCAGGATCTCCCCGGGGCTCGCGGACCTGCGCAGCAGCCGCCGGCTCAGCCGGCGCAGCCGTACCGCCTCGTCGCCGTGGTCCAGGGCGGCGCTCAGCCGCCGCCGCGCGGCCTCGGCGCCGGGCCCTCCGACGGCGTCGAGGGCGTCCGCCAGGGCGTCGAAGATCCGGGCCAGGGAGGCCCGCTCGCCGTCCAGCGCGCCGCCGGCCGGACGCGGCGGACGTAGGAAGAGCCGCAGCAGGAGCAGCCAGACCGCCCCGGCGAGGAAGCACACCGCCTTGTAGCCGGGCCCACCGGGCAGCTGCAGCCCCATTCCGACCACGGCGGCGGCCAGCCCGTGCATCCCGGCCCGCGAGCAGACCGGGCCCACCACGCTGAGCGCGCCGGAGGCGGCGCCCAGGGCGAACACCACCGGCAGCGCCCACCAGCCGATGAGAGCGCTCTGCGTCACCGCGCCCACCAGGACGCCGAACGCGGTGACGAGCGCGGGCAGCCCGATCTGGACGACGCCCGCCCTGCGGGTCCCGGGGAGGTCGCTGAAGCCCGCGAACAGCGCCCCCAGCCCCGCCAGCACCCCGAACTCGAGGCTCCCCAGCCCGATCCCCAGCGCGAGCAGCGGCCCCGCCGCGAGGGCCCCGCGCAACACCGCCGGCCAGGGCACCGGCCCCCGCTGCCAGCGCAGGGGGTGGGCCAGCCACGACGGCAGGGCGGCGGGCCGGCGGCCGGGACCTCGGGGCGTCACGGGCATCCTCACAGAACGAGTACGGTCTCGGTCTCGGGAAAGCCGCAGGCCAACGGGGGCCGGGCCGTCGCTTCCCCCTGCTCAGCCTATCGGTGGCGGGTGCGCCGGTACCGACTCGGTACCGCCCTCCGGCACCCCCGGGGCGCGGACGGCCTCGGTGCACGATCCCCGGGCGGAGGCTCGGTCCAGCGGCCGCGGAGTTCGGGGAGTCGTGCTGCACCGCCGGGAGCGTCCTCGGCGACGGCGGGCACGGCGTCGCGGCCTTGCGGCGCGGCGGCGAACCCGGTGCCGCAGGGGCGCCGGGCGGGAAGGCCAGGCCGACTGCCACCATGGCGGCCGCACCGGCCGTTCTTCCGGCGGCTTCCGGGGTGCGGCACTCAGGTGACCAGTGGCCTCCCCTGGCGCCTGGCGCCAGGGGAGGCCACCCGGCCCGCCTGCCCCGGGCGGCGGCTGGGGATCGCGCTCGCCGTACCGGCCGGCACAGCCGGTACGGCGAGGCCGGCCCCAAGAGCCTCCGCGGGCTCATCCGCGAGCCCGGACGCGGAGTCGAGCCGGGCGCCCGACCGGAGCCTCAGGCGGGAAGCTGGGCCTCGAGGGCGGCGACGAGCTCGTCGGCCTCGGGCTCGGTGCGCGGGCGGAAGCGGCCCACCACCCGGCCGTCGGCGGCGACGAGGAACTTCTCGAAGTTCCACTGCACGTCGCCCGCCTCGCCCTCGGCATCGGTGGTCTCCGTCAGCACCGCGTACAGCGGGTGCCGCTGGTCACCGTTGACATCGGTCTTCTCGAACAGCGGGAAGCTCACGCCGTAGGTCGCGGAGCAGAAGGTCCCGATCTCCTCGGCCGTGCCCGGCTCCTGCCCTGCGAACTGGTTGCAGGGGAAGCCGAGCACGGTGAAACCGCGGTCGGCGTACCGCTTCTGCAGCCGCTCCAGGCACTCGTACTGCGGGGTGAGACCGCACTTGGAGGCCACGTTGACGATCAGCAGGGCCTTGCCCCGGTGGTCGGCGAGGGAGGCGGGCTCACCGGTGAGGGTGCGCAGGGGGATGTCGTAGATGCTCACGTCGGTATCTCCTCGTATCGGATCGCGGACCGACTGCAGGTCGTGCGCGCAGGCCCGGTCACGGTGCCGATCTTCCCACGCGACCGGGGTCCGGGCACGCCTCCCGGACGGCGTCAGTGCTCTGTGACACGTCCGGAAGCCACCTGGATACGGCGGGTGGTGCGGACGGCCTCCAGCATGCGCCGGTCGTGGGTGACCAGCAGCAGGGTGCCCTCGTAGGAGGCGAGGGCGGACTCGAGCTGCTCGATGGCGGGCAGGTCGAGGTGGTTGGTGGGCTCGTCCAGGACGAGCAGGTTGACGCCGCGCCCCTGCAGGAGGGCGAGAGCGGCCCGGGTGCGCTCGCCCGGCGAGAGGGTGGCGGCCGGGCGCAGGACGTGGGCGGCCTTGAGGCCGAACTTGGCCAGCAGGGTGCGCACGTCAGCGGGGGGCGTGTCGGGGACCTCCGCGCCGAAGGCGTCCAGCAGCGAATCACCGCCGTGGAACAGCTTGCGGGCCTGGTCGACCTCGCCCACCACGACGCCCGGGCCGAGCTGGGACGCGCCCGCGTCGAGGGGCACCCGGCCCAGGAGAGCGGCCAGCAGGGTCGACTTCCCGGAGCCGTTGGCGCCGGTGATGGCCACCCGGTCGGCCCAGTCGATCTGCAGGTCGACCGGTCCGAGGGTGAACTCCGGCCCGCGGCGGACCTCGGCGCCGCGCAGCGTCGCCACGACCGCTCCCGCTCGGGGCGCGGCGGTGATCTCCATGCGCAGCTCCCACTCCTTGCGGGGTTCCTCGACGACGTCGAGGCGTTCGATCATGCGCTGGGTCTGCCGCGCCTTGGCGGCCTGCTTCTCGGTCGACTCGGCACGCAGCTTCCTGCCGATCTTGTCGTTGTCGCTCGCCTTGCGGCGGGCGTTGCGGACGCCGTGCTCCATCCAGTTGCGCTGCATGCGGGCGCGGGACTCGAGGGCGCTCCTGGTGTCGGCGTACTCCTCGTACGCCTCCCTGGCGTGCCGACGGGCCGTCTCGCGCTCCTCCAGGTAGGCGGCGTAGCCGCCGCCATAGGTGTTGACCTGCTGTTGGGCGAGGTCGAGCTCGACGACGCGGGTGACCGTGCGGGTCAGGAACTCGCGGTCGTGGCTGACCAGGACGGTGCCCGCCTTGAGACCGCGAACGAAGGCCTCCAGGCGTTCCAGGCCGTCCAGGTCGAGGTCGTTGGTGGGCTCGTCCAGGAGGAAGACGTCGTAGCGGCTCAGCAGCAGGGACGCCAGGCCCGCCCGCGCGGCCTGCCCGCCGGACAGGGCCGTCATGGGCGTGTCGAGGCCGACGCCGAGACCGAGCGCCTCGCCGGCCTCCTCGGCCCGCTCCTCGAGGTCGGCGCCGCCGAGCGAGAGCCACCGCTCGAGGCTGTCGTTGTAGGCGTCGTCCGCACCGGGCGCCCCGTCGACCAGAGACTGGGTGGCGGTGTCGAGCGCGGCCTGCGCAGCGGCGACCCCGGTGCGCCGGGCGAGGAAGGCCCGTACCGTCTCGCCCTGGCGGCGTTCGGGTTCCTGCGGGAGGTGGCCGACGGTCGCGGTGGGCGGGCTGAGCCGCAGCTGCCCCTGCTCCGGAGCGCTCAGGCCCGCGAGCATGCGCAGCAGCGTCGACTTGCCGGCGCCGTTGGCCCCGACCAGACCGACGACGTCGCCGGGGGCGACGACGAGGTCGAGGCCGGAGAACAGGACGCGGTCCCCGTGGCCTGCGGCAAGATCCTTGACGACAAGAGTGGCACTCATCAGGCTGCCGATGCTATCGCCCCGCCGGACCTCGCCCTGCGCCCGGCTGCGGCGCCCGGGGCGTCCGCCGACCGCCCCCGACCCAGGGAGGGAACGTCCCATGCCGAGCAAGAAGGCCCTCGTCCGCCGTCCCGGCCCGCGCCTCGCCGAAGGACTGGTGACCCACCTCGAGCGCTCCCCCGTCGATGCCGGGCGGGCCGCGCGCCAGTGGGAGGGGTATGTGGCGGCACTGCGCCACCACGGCTGGGAGACGGTGGAGGCGCCGGCGGCCGACGACTGCCCCGACGCGGTGTTCGTCGAGGACGCGGTCGTCGTCTTCCGCAACGTGGCGCTGCTCGCCCGGTCCGGCGCCGCCTCCCGGCGCGCGGAGGCGCCCGGGGCCGAGGAGGCGGTCACGGCGCTGGGGCTCTCGGTCAACAGGGTGCGGCCACCGGGCACGCTGGACGGCGGGGACGTGCTCAAGGTCGGGGACACCGTCTACGTGGGTCGGGGCGGGCGGACCGACGCCGAGGGCGTCCGGCAACTGCGGTCGGTGTTCGAACCGCTGGGAGCGCGGGTGGTCGCCGTACCCGTCACCAAGGTGCTGCACTTGAAGTCGGCGGTGACGGCGCTGCCCGACGGCACGGTCATCGGGTATCCGCCGCTGGTCGACGATCCGTCAGTATTTCCCAAGTTCCTGCCGGTTCCGGAGGAAGGCGGCGCGCACGTGGTGCTGCTCGGCGGCGGAAGACTGCTGATGGCGGCGAGCGCGCCGCGGAGCGCCGAGCTGCTGGCGGATCTCGGATATGAGCCCGTTGTGGTGGACATCAGCGAGTTCGAGAAGCTCGAAGGGTGCGTGACCTGCCTCTCCGTCCGTCTGCGGGAGCTGTACGCCTGACGGCGGGTTGCCTTTTGGGAGCTACCTAACCTACGGTTTCGTAACTTACGATTCCGTAGGCACTCTCAGCGACCCCCACAGGAGCCCCGCGTGACCATTGCCCCGTCCCAGAGCACAGGATCGGAAGCATGGAGCGACACCAGGCTGCTGTACGCCCTGGAAGAGGTCGTCGAGACCGAGATCAACCGCCATCTGGCGGTGGCCAGGGAATGGATGCCCCACGAGTACGTGCCGTGGAGCCAGGGCCGTGACTTCGACGGGTTGATGGGCGGCGAGGCCTGGGCGCCGGAGCAGTCGAAGGTCACCGAGGTCGGCCGGATATCGCTGGTGGTCAACCTCCTCACGGAGGACAACCTCCCCAGCTACCACCACGAGATCGCCACCCTCTTCGGCCGGGACGGCGCCTGGGGCACCTGGGTGCACCGCTGGACCGCGGAGGAGGGCCGGCACGCCATCGTCATGCGCGACTACCTGCTCACCACGCGGGCCGTCGACCCGGTGGAGCTGGAACGGTTGCGCATGCGGCACATGTCGGACGGTTTCGAGTCCGACAACGCGCACAGCATGCTGCACTCGGTGGCCTATGTGGCGTTCCAGGAACTGGCCACCCGTATCTCGCACCGCAACACCGGCCGCGGGTCGGGCGACCCGATGTGCGAGCGCATGCTCGCGCGCATCGCCACCGACGAGAACCTGCACATGGTCTTCTACCGCAACCTGTTGGCGGCCGCGCTGCAGTTGGCGCCCGACCAGGCGATGCGGGCGATCCGTGACGTGGTCGTCGGCTTCCGGATGCCGGGGCACGGGATGCCCGGCTTCGAGCGCTCCGCGGCGCGGATCGCCATCGGCGGCATCTACAACCTCCGCATCCACCACGACGACGTGCTCCAGCCCGTCCTGCGGCACCTGAAGGTGCTGGAGACCTCGGGGCTCGGCCCTGAGGGCCTGAAGGCGCAGGAGGAGCTGGGCTTCTTCATGGGTGAGCTGGACTGCCAGGCCCGCAAGTTCGAGGAGCGCAGGGACGCCCTGCTGGCGCGTCGGGCCGCCCGCGCCTGACGTACCCGGCCCGCGACGGTGGAGCGCCCGCCCAAAGGCGCCCCGCCGTCGCGGGCCGTTCGGCGCGTCACCATGGCGACGTCGCCCACCATCCGGATCAGGCGCGCGCCGCCGTGCGCGAACTCGCGCCGGCGGGCCGAGCCCGTCCCCGAACGGAAGCCCGCGGCGCGGGGGCTCCGCGCCACCCCGAGCCGACGAGCGGCCGGCGCGACCGCCGCCGCGCCAAGCCCCCGGCAGGCGCCCGGCCCCGCCGCCGATGAACGGGCGGTCGACCAGCAGCAGCCCGATCCTCGAACCGCCCGAGGACGAACTCCGCCTGCTGCCCCGCCAGCCCGATCCGGCCGACCACGTGACCGGCCGCACTGAGGGCCCGTATCGGGACGAATCCCACGAACAGGGGTGACATGGCGTGCAGGGAACCTCGGGTCGTCCGGTGAGCCGTACGGCGCGGACCCGGGATCGCCGGGCCGGCCCGGGGCAGTCCATCAGGCGGTCGCCGGGCCGCCGCACCGGGGCCCGGCGGAAAATCATGCAAGCACGCTTGCCTGTTTCCCGCCCCGGTGCCAGCCTGAGACGCGCACGGCTTCTGACGTCGCGTCATTCAGGGGGAGCCTTGTCCGACCCCGCATCCGTACCGGACGACCTTCGCGACGAGAGCGAGGGCCTGGACGCCCTGGTCGCCGGACTCCCGCCAGACGCCTGGGCGACACCGACACCGGCCGTGGGCTGGACCGTGGCCCACCAGATCGCGCATCTGGCCTGGACCGACCGGCAGTCCGTGCTGGCGGTCACCGACCCGGAGGGCTTCGGGTCCGTGGTGGACAAGGCGGCCGCCGCGATCGGCACCTTCGTGGACGAGGGCGCCGGGGAAGGCGCGGCACTGCCGCCCGGCGAACTCCTCGCGCGCTGGCGCTCGGGGCGGGCGGAACTGCAGGCCGCGCTGCGGGCCCAGCCGGGCGGGACGCGCTTCCCCTGGTTCGGGCCGCCGATGAGCGCCGCGTCCATGGCCTCGGCCCGGCTCATGGAGACCTGGGCGCACGGGGAGGACGTCGCGGACGCCCTCGGCGTCCGGCGTCCCGCGACCGCGCGGCTGCGGCACGTGGCACGGATCGCCGTACGGGCCCGCGACTACGCGTACGCCGTCAACGGGCTCGCCCCGCCCGCCGAGGAGTTCCGGGTCGAGCTGACCGCCCCCGACGGCACGACGTGGGCGTACGGTCCGGAGGACGCCGCACAGCGCGTGACGGGACCGGCGCTCGACCTGTGCCTGCTGGCGACCCGCCGCCGGCACCGTGCCGACCTGGCCGTGCGCGCCGAGGGCGAGGACGCCGACCGCTGGCTGGACATCGCCCAGGCGTTCGCGGGACCGCCGGGACCGGGCCGCCGTCCACGTGAAGGAGGTGCGGCGTGAGCTCCGCGAACCGTACGGCGATGCTGGAACGCCTCGCCGAGCTGGCGGCCGAGCACGAGAAGGCGCTCAGGGGCGGCGGACCCGCATACGTGGACCGGCACCGCGCGCGGGGGAAGCTCACCGCCCGGGAGCGGGTGGAGCTGCTGGTGGACCAGGACAGCCCGTTCCTGGAGCTGTCGCCGCTCGCGGCCTGGGGCAGCGACTACCCGGTCGGCGCGTCGCTGGTGACCGGGATCGGCGTGGTCGAGGGCACCGAGTGCGTGATCACCGCCAACGACCCCACGGTCCGCGGCGGGGCGAGCAATCCGTGGACGCTGAGGAAGGCGCTTCGCGCGAACGAGATCGCGCTCGCCAACCGGCTTCCTCTGGTCAACCTCGTGGAGTCGGGCGGCGCGGACCTGCCCAGCCAGAAGGAGATCTTCATCCCGGGCGGTGCGCTCTTCCGCGACCTGACCCGGCTGTCGGCGGCCGGCATCCCCACCGTCGCCGTCGTGTTCGGCAACTCGACCGCCGGAGGCGCGTACATCCCCGGCATGTCCGACCACGTGATCATGGTCAAGGAGCGCTCCAAGGTGTTCCTCGGCGGCCCGCCCCTGGTGAAGATGGCCACCGGCGAGGAGAGCGACGACGAGTCGCTCGGCGGCGCCGAGATGCACGCCCGGACCTCCGGCCTCGCGGACCACTTCGCACTGGACGAGCCCGACGCGCTGCGCACCGCGCGCCGGGTGGTGGCCCGGCTCAACCGGCGCAAGCACGGCCCCGCCCCGGCCGCCGCCTACGACCCGCCGCTCCATGACGAGGACGAGCTGCTGGACATCGTCCCGGCCGACCTCAGGACCCCTTTCGACCCGCGCGAGGTCATCGTCCGCGTTGTGGACGGCTCGGAGTTCGACGAGTTCAAGCCGCTGTACGGGCCGAGCCTGGCGACCGGCTGGGCGCGCGTGCACGGCTATCCCGTCGGGATCCTCGCCAACGCGCGGGGTGTGCTCTTCAGCGCGGAGTCTCAGAAGGCCGCGCAGTTCATCCAGCTCGCCAACCAACGCGACATCCCGCTGCTCTTCCTGCACAACACCACCGGCTACATGGTGGGCCGCGAGTACGAGCAGGGCGGCATCATCAAGCACGGCGCCATGATGATCAACGCGGTGTCCAACTCCAGGGTGCCGCACATCTCCGTCCTCATAGGCGCGAGTTACGGCGCCGGGCACTACGGCATGTGCGGTCGCGCCTTCGACCCGCGCTTCCTGTTCGCCTGGCCCAGCGCCAAGTCCGCCGTGATGGGCCCGGCCCAACTGGCGGGCGTCCTGTCGATCGTCGCACGGCAGTCGGCGGCCGCCCGGGGCCTGCCCTTCGACGAGGAGGCCGACGCGGGGCTGCGCGCCGTGGTGGAGCGGCAGATCGAGTCCGAGTCGCTGCCGATGTTCCTGTCGGGACGGCTGTACGACGACGGGGTCATCGACCCGCGTGACACGCGCACCGTGCTGGGCGTGTGCCTGTCGGCGGTGCACAGCGCACCGGTCGAGGGCGCCCGCGGCGGCTTCGGCGTCTTCCGGATGTGAGGAGCCCTGACCTTGATCACATCAGTGCTGGTGGCCAACCGCGGCGAGATCGCCCGCCGGATCTTCCGCACCTGCCGCGACCTGGGCATCGCCACGGTCGCCGTCCACTCGGACGCGGACGCCTCCGCCCCGCACGTCCGGGAGGCCGACGCCGCCGTCCGGCTGCCGGGCGACGCGCCGGCCGACACCTATCTGCGCGGGGACCTCATCGTCAAGGCCGCCCTCGCCGCGGGCGCCGACGCCGTCCACCCCGGTTACGGGTTCCTGTCGGAGAACGCCGTGTTCGCCCGGGCCGTCCTCGCGGCGGGCCTTGTCTGGATCGGCCCGGGGGCCGAGGCCATCGAGGCGATGGGCTCCAAGACCCGCGCCAAGCGCCTGATGGCGGCGGCGGGCGTCCCGGTGCTGGAGGCGGGTCCCGGCGAGCTGCCCGTGCTCGTCAAGGCGGCGGCAGGAGGCGGGGGGCGGGGCATGCGCGTCGTCCGGGAGGCGGCCGACCTCGAGCGTGAGGTGGCGGCCGCCGGCGCCGAGGCGCTGTCCGCCTTCGGCGACGGCGAGGTCTTCCTGGAGCCGTACGTCGAGGACGGCCGGCACATCGAGGTGCAGGTGCTGGCGGACACCCACGGCACCGTGTGGACGCTCGGCGAGCGCGACTGCTCCGTGCAGCGGCGCCACCAGAAGGTGATCGAGGAGACCCCGGCGCCTGGTGTCGCCGACGCCCTGCGCCGGACGCTCCATGAGGCGGCCGACGCGGCGGCGCGGGCCATCGGCTACGTGGGCGCGGGCACGGTGGAGTTCCTGGTGACGGCGGACGGCCGTGCGTACTTCCTGGAGATGAACACCCGGCTCCAGGTGGAGCATCCGGTGACCGAATGCGTCTTCGGCGTGGATCTCGTCGCGCTGCAACTGGACGTCGCCGAGGGCGGGCGGCTCCCGGCCGCTCCCCCAGAGCCCTCCGGGCACGCGGTCGAGGCCCGGTTGTACGCGGAGGACCCGGACCGCGACTGGCGGCCGCAGACGGGCGTCCTGCACCGCCTTCGGGTGCCGCAGGCGCCGGGGCTGCGGGTGGACGCGGGCTTCGGCGACGGCGACCGGATCGGCGTGCACTACGACGCCTTGCTCGCCAAGGTCGTCGCCCACGCCGCCGGCCGGCCGCAAGCGCTGCGGCTGCTCGCGAGCGCCTTGGAGCGGGCCCGGGTGCACGGCCTGGCGACCAACCGCGACCTGCTGGTGAGGGTGCTGCGCGACCCGGACTTCGCCGCGGGGCGGCTGTCCACGGCCTTCCTGGACCGCCTCGGCCCGGCGCCCGCCGGGGACGAGGGCGCGGCGCGGCTGGCGGCCCTGGCCGCCGCGCTCGCCGACGCCTCGGGCCGCCATCCGCTGGGCGGCTGGCGCAACCTGCCGTCGGCGCCGCAGTCCAAGGCCTACCGCGCCGAGCCGGACGGCGCGCGCTACGAGGTCCGCTACAGGCTCGGCCGCGAGGGCCTGGCCGCCGAGGGCCACCCGGACGTCCGCCTCCTGGAGCGGACCGCGGACCGGGTCGTGCTGGAGGTCGCCGGGGTGCGCCGCGCCTTCGACGTCGCGGTCTACGGGGACGAGGTGTGCGTCGACGGGTCGGCGGGCGCCCACCGCTTCACCGCGCTCCCCCGCTTCCCCGAGCCGGAGGACCGGATCGCGCCGGGTTCGCTGCTGGCCCCGATGCCGGGCACGGTGGTCCGGCTCGCGGACGTCGCCGTCGGCGACAAGGTGGCCGCGGGGCAGCCGCTGCTGTGGCTGGAGGCCATGAAGATGGAGCACCTCGTCGCCGCCCCGGCGGACGGGGTGCTCACCGCACTGCACGCCGAGGCCGGCCGCCAGGTCGACGTCGGAGCCGTACTGGCCGTCGTTCAGGAAGAGGTGTCCGGATGAGCGCCACGCCCGCTGCGCACGGACCGGCAGGCACCTTCGACAACGTCCTGCTGGAGAGCGAGGAGCGGCGCGCGCTGCGCAAGGCCGTCTCCGACCTGGGGCGCCGCTACGGGCGTTCCTACTTCCTCGAGGCCGTGCGCGAGGGGCGGCACACCGACAAGCTGTGGCAGGAGGCCGGCTCGCTCGGCTACCTCGGCGTCAATCTGCCGGAGGAGTACGGCGGCGGGGGCGGGGGTCTGGCCGAACTGGCCATCGTGCTCGAGGAACTGGGGTCCTCGGGCTGCCCGTTGCTGCTGCTCATCGTCTCCCCGGCGATCTGCGGCACGGTCATCGCGCGCTTCGGCACCGAGGAGCAGCGGCGCCGGTGGCTGCCCGGGCTCGCGGACGGCTCCGTCCGGATGGCGTTCGGCATCACCGAGCCGGACGCGGGGTCCAACTCGCACCGGCTGACGACCACGGCCCGCCGCGACGGCTCGGACTGGCTGCTCACCGGCCGCAAGGTCTTCGTCTCCGGTGCGGACATCGCCGACGCGACGCTCGTCGTGGGACGCACCGAGGACGCGCGCACGGGCCGGCTCAAGCCGTGCCTGTTCGTGGTGGAACGCGGGACGCCCGGCTTCGACTTCCGGCCGATCGACATGGAGCTGTCCGCGCCGGAGAAGCAGTTCCACCTCTACCTCGACGACGTACGGCTGCCCGCGCGGGCCCTCGTCGGCGACGAGGACGCGGGGCTGCTGCAGCTGTTCGCGGGCCTGAACCCCGAACGTGTCATGACGGCCGCCTTCTCGATCGGCATGGGCCGTTTCGCGCTCGCCGCGGCCGTGGACTACGCCCGTACGCGGCAGGTGTGGAAGGCCCCCATCGGCTCGCACCAGGCCATCGCCCATCCGCTGGCGCAGGCGCACATCGAGCTGGAGCTGGCCCGGCTGATGACGCAGAAGGCCGCGTTCCTGTACGACGCGGGGGACGACACGGCGGCCGGCGAGGCCGCCAACATGGCGAAGTACGCGGCGGCCGAGGCCGGTGCGAAGGCCGTCGACCAGGCCGTGCACACCCTCGGCGGCAACGGCCTGACGACCGAGTACGGGCTGGCGTCCCTGCTGACGGCCTCACGCGTGGGCCGCATCGCGCCCGTCAGCCGGGAGATGATCCTCAACTACGTCTCGCACCACACGCTGGGGCTGCCCAAGTCCTATTGAGCACGTCCGACGAGGAGGGGGGAACGGCCATGGCGCAGCCGGCCGTGTTCCACAGCGAGTATCCCGCGGTTCCCGCCGTCGACCTGCCGATCCACGAGGCCGTGCTGGGCCGTGCCGCCGACTTCGGCGACCGGCCCGCGCTCGTCGACGGCGTGGAGGGCACGACGCTCACCTACGCGCAGCTCGACTCCTTCACCCGTCGCATCGCGGCGGCGCTCGCCGAGTCCGGGCTGCGCAAAGGCGACGTCCTCGCCCTGCACAGTCCCAACACCATCGCCTACCCGCCGGTCTTCTACGGCGCCACGCGCGCCGGCGCGGCCGTCACCACGGTGCATCCGCTTGCCACCGCCGAGGAGTTCGCCCGGCAGTTGCGGGACAGCGGCGCCTCGTGGATCGTCACCGTCTCGCCGCTGCTGGAGACCGCGCGCAAGGCGGCGGAACAGGCGGGCGGCGTCCGGGAGATCCTCGTCTGCGACAGCGCCGAGGGCCATCGCTGCGTCCTCGACCTGCTGGGCTGCACCGCTGCGGAGCCGGAGATCGCCTTCGACCCGGGCGAGGACCTGGCCGCGCTGCCGTACTCCTCGGGCACCACCGCCCTGCCCAAAGGAGTGATGCTGACCCACCGCAACATCGCGACCAACCTGGCCCAGCTGGACCCGGCGCTGTCGATGGGGCCCGGGCACCGCATCCTGGCGGTGCTGCCGTTCTTCCACATCTACGGGCTCACCGCCCTCATGAACGCCCCGCTGCGCAAGGGCGCGACCGTCGTGGTGCTGCCGCGCTTCGACCTGGAGCAGTTCCTCGAGGCGGTGGCCGCCCACCGGGTGCAGGGGCTGTTCGTGGCCCCTCCGATCGTGCTGGCGCTCGCCAAGCACCCGGCGGTCGCCGCGCACGATCTGAGCTCGCTGGAGTACGTGCTGTGCTCGGCGGCGCCGCTCGACGCGGAGCTGGCCCAGGCGTGCTCCAAGCGGCTGGGGCTGCCGCCGATCCTGCAGGCGTACGGCATGACGGAGCTCTCGCCGGGCACGCACGTGGTGCCGCTGGACGCGCGCGACGCGCCGCCCGGCGCTGTCGGCAAGCTGCTGCCCAGCACCGAGATGCGCATCGTGCCGCTCGACGGAGCGGCCGACAACGACGCCACCGGCGAGATCCACATCCGCGGTCCGCAGGTCATGAAGGGCTACCTGGGGCGGCCCGAGGAGACCGCCGCCATGATCGACGCGGAGGGCTGGCTGCACACCGGCGACGTCGGCCGGGTGGACGCCGGCGGCTGGCTGCACGTCGTCGACCGCGTCAAGGAGCTGATCAAGTACAAGGGCTACCAGGTGCCGCCCGCCGAACTGGAGGCGGTGCTGCTCACCGACCCGCGGGTGGCCGACGCCGCGGTCATCGGCGTGGTGGACGAGGAAGGCAACGAGGTCCCCAAGGCGTACGTGGTGCCGCAGCAGGGCGCGGACCTCACGGCGGAGGAGGTCGTCGCCCACGTGGCGGCGCGGGTCGCCCCGTACAAGAAGGTGCGCCGGGTGGAGTTCACCGACGCGATCCCGAGGGCGGCCAGCGGCAAGATCCTCCGGCGCGAACTGCGCGCCCGGGAAAGGGGAACCTCCTGATGACCGACGACGCCGCGGCACCCTGCGTGCGGAGCGCGTACGACCGGGGTGTCACCACACTGACGCTGGACTCCCCGCGCAACCGCAACGCGCTCTCCGCACGCATGGTCGACGAGTTGTCCGACGCACTGGCCAGGGCCGGCAAGGACCCGGGCACGCGGGCGGTGCTGCTCACACACACCGGCGGCACCTTCTGCGCGGGCGCGGACCTGAAGGAGGCGACCTCGCCGGAGGGGCCGCGGCGGCTCGTGGCGCTGCTGCGGGCGGTCGTGGAGCTGCCCAAGCCGGTCGTGGCGCACGTGACGGGTCATGTGCGCGCCGGCGGCATCGGGCTGCTGGCGGCCTGCGACATCCCGGTGGCCGGGCCGGGGGCGAGCTTCGCCTTCACCGAGGCGCGGCTCGGCCTCGCCCCCGCGGTGATCTCGCTGACGGTGCTGCCGCGCATGGACGCCCGGGCGGCCGCGCGGCGCTATCTGACGGGCGAGGTCTTCGGCACCGCGGAGGCCGTCCGCACCGGACTGGTCGCCGCGCAGGATGAGGCGCTGGACGGGATCCTCGCCGGGCTGCGCGCGGGGTCGCCGCAGGGGCTCGCCGCGTCCAAGGCGCTGACGACGGCCGCCGTGCTGGGCGGTTTCGACAGGGACGCGGAGGCGCTGATCGAGCAGTCCGCCCGGTTGTTCGGATCGTCCGAGGCGGCGGAGGGGACGCGGGCGTTCCTCGAACGGCGGGCCGCGCCTTGGGCGCTGTGAGCACAGCCGCCCGCGCGCCCATGCAGGACCGCAGCCGCGCCACCCGGCGGCGGCTGTTGGAAGCCGCCGCCGCGTGCCTGGCCGAACACGGCTGGACGGGCAGCACGGTGACGGTGGTCGCGGAACGGGCGGGGGTGTCGCGGGGAGCGGCCCAGCACCACTTCCCCACCCGCGAGGACCTGTTCACCGGCGCGATCGAGTACGTCTCCGAGCAGTGGCTGACGGCCCTGCGGGAGCACGCGCGCGCCCTTGCCCGCGAGGGCGCGCCCCGCACGCACGCCGTGGTCGGCATGGTCGTCGACCTCTACACGGGGCCGATCTTCCGGGCCGCCCTGCACCTGTGGGTGGCCGCCGCCAACGAGGAGCAACTGCGGCCCCGCGTCACGGCGCTGGAGACCCGCATCGGACGGGAGGCGCACCGCCTCGCCGTGGAGATGCTCGACGCGGACGAGGCGGTGCCGGGGGTCAGGGAGACCGTGCAGGCCACCCTCGACATGGCGCGGGGCCTGGGCCTGGCGAACCTCCTTACCGACGACGGCGCCCGCCGCACCGGGATCGTCCGCGCGTGGTCGGCGGTGCTGGACGGGGTGATGCGCCGCGGTATCTGAGTCGCCCGCTGTCGGCGGCGGGTGAGAAGATCGCGGCATGCTGAACGAGGCGGTGTCCGCCGGCGAACTGGGCTTCCTGCTGGATCTCGTGGACCCGGCGCTCGCCGCGCGTGCGCGGAGCCGGACGGGTGTCCCTGAGGAGGATCCGGCGTCGTCCGCGAGGCCGCATGGGCACCCGATGTGGGGCTGGGGCCCTTGGTGGCACGAGGTGCCCGCGTCGGTGCTCTGGTGGATGCTCCAGGAGGACGATCCCGAGGTCAACACGGTGGTGTACCACCACTGGCGTGCCGACGACCGTGTCCGGTACGACATCGTGGGCGGCGCCCCTTACGGGCCCGATCGCTCCCGCCGCGTGGAGGTTCCCGCGGACCTCGCCCGCTTTCCGGCACCGGAACTCACCCTGCCTCCGGGCCGGAGGAGCTGACCGCCGCACTGCGCGCCGTGACGGGCATGTCCCAGGGCCGCGCTGCGGCGCTGCTGGTGGGCCGGGACGACTGGGGGGTGGTCGCCGCGGCGGACGAGGAGCGGCCGCTGCCCGGCTACGCCCGCTGGGCGCTGGCGGTCCGCCCCGACTGCCCGCCGGCGCTGCGCACTCAGTTCGGCACGCACCGCAAGTTCACCAACCGGCTGCGTGACGCGGGCGTCGTGGACGGTCCCGCCGCGTACGTGACCGGCGCGAAGCCGGCCCGCCACGTCCTGCGCGTCCTGGCCATGGGCCGCTGGGGGTTTCCGCGGCGGCTGCTGGAAGCCGCCGAGGCGCTGCGGCCGCTGGTGCGCGCGGAACTGGGCGCGAACACCGAGGCGTGGGCGGTACTGGTGCAGCTCCTGCCGACCTTCGCGGGCACGCTGCCGGAGCTGATCGGGACGGCGGGGGCGATCGCGGGGAGCGCCGGGGCGACGGCCGGTGACCGGTTGTCAGTGGCCTCTGGTAACACTGAGTCACCGGGCTAGCCGGGATCCGGACCTGGGAATGGGGGGCTGACATGGGATTCGACGAGCGGTCACGACGACCCGTGGTCGATCTCGCCGACCGGCGGGCGCTGGAGCGGTGGCGTCCGGCGGATCCGGACGTCGTGGCGGAGGCGGAGCGGCTGAAGGAGGCCGCACTGCTCGACTTCGGGCTGACCGAGTCGGCGATCGCCTCCTGGCTGTACGCCAAGTGCCCGCACCAGATCCCGACCACGGCCGTGGACACCGCGGCGGTGGTGGCCTCGGGGGACGGCTCGGTGCTGCTGCTGTACAACCCCGCCTTCTTCGTCGACCTCGGGCTGGAGGGGGTCACGTTCGTCCTCTTCCACGAGGCCCGGCATCTGGTGCACCGGCATCTGCTCGCGGAGCCGGCGCTGCGGGACGACCCGGTCTTCACCACCGCGGCGGAGGTGTCCATCAACCATGTGGCACTGGTCCGCCTCCGGCGGGAGAGGATGCCGCTGCGGGACGGCCGGCCGACCGGGGTCGACCCGCGCGAAATCCACGCCGCGTACGAGCGGGATCTGGCGGAGCAGGGGTTGACGCCCCTTCCCTACCCGGAGTTCGTCGAGACCGACATGGGCGTCTACACCGAGCTCAAGCGGATGAAGCACCCGCCGGTGCCCCCGGCCTCACTGTGCGTGCACCTCGCGGGCGAGGGCGTGCCGGGCGACCAGGCGACGATCGACGCGCTGGTCTCCTCGTCCCTGCTCAACTCGCTGCTGGCCGCGCGGCGCGGGCACACCGGAGCCGAGCGGGAACTACTCGACCTCATGGGCCGCACCGAGGGCGCCTCGGAGCGCACGGCCCGGCTGTGGGGCCGGCTGGGCGCCGGAACGCTGCGGGGCGAGGCGGCCAGGACGGGTCGGGTGGACTGGTGGCAGCGGTGGCTGGTCGACGTGGTCGCCTCGAAGCTGCGGGAGGGCGAGCGGCTGGTCTACCCGAAGAAGCGGGGTGCGCTGCTGGCGGCGCTCGGACACGGCCCCGTGCTGTCGCGGCGCGGCCCGGTCCGCGACAAGGTCCTGGTCATCGCCTACGACACCTCCGGGTCCATGCCGGACTCCGTGGTCGATTGGCTGACCGAACTCGTCGGGCGGATCGACGGCGTGGAGGCGCACTGGCTCTCCTTCGACGGCGTGGTGATGCCCTTCGCCCCCGGTGAGCGGGTGTACGGGGGCGGGGGCACGAGTTTCCAGACGGTCTGCGATTACGTGGAGGGGCGTACGGAGGTCCAGGGCCGGCGCTTCGAGGAGCGTCCCGACGCGGTGATCGTGTTGACGGACGGCTACGCCCCGCACATCACGCCGCGGGATCCCGACGCATGGATATGGCTGATCACCGAGGGCGGCGACGACTGGCCCGACGCCCATGACCCTCCTATGGCCTGCCACCGCGTCACGACAGGAGCGAGATGACCACCACCGCGACGACCGCCACGGCCGGCCCCCGGCCCTGGCGACCCAACGCCACCTATCCGCAGCCGCCCGAGGGCCGCCATGAGGCCTCCCGGTTGGAGTCGTTCATCGACGCGATGATCGACATGGGGCAGACCGGACAGGTCTTCGGCGAGCACGGCATCGGCAAGACGTCGACGTTCTTCTCGCACGTCGCCGAGGCCCATCCGTACGCCGAACTGGTCTATGTGCCGGCCGCCAACCTCACCCCGGACGACCTCCTGGTGGGCGCCCCGGTCCGAGATCCGCACACGGGCGAACTGGTGCTGCGCCAGCTGGTGATGAGCCAGCTTCGCCCGGGGCGGTCGTTCGTGCTGCTCATCGACGACTCGCTGCAGGCCGGCGAGACGATCCAGTCGCAGCTCATGCAGATCGCCTGCAACTGGACGCTTGGCGAGTACGACCTGCGGGAGCTGGGCTGCATCGGGGTGTTCCTCAGCGACAACGAGTCGCTGTCCGAGACGGCCGCACGCCGTGGCGACCTGGCAGTCCTCGACCGCATGGTCACCATACGCGTGACCGCCGGCGACACGGCGTGGCGGCGCAAGCTGGCGGAGAAGTACCGGGAGTGGGATCTGAACGGGGTCTTCGCCCTGTGGGCGTCGCTCGGTCCCGCGGTGCGCGAGTTGCTCTCCCCGCGCACCGTGGACCACGTCCTCGCCAACGCCCGGGAGGGCTTCCCGCTGCGCTGGGGGCTGCCGTTGGTCAACGGCGAGCGGCTGCGGCTGGCCGAGCCCCGGCCGGACGGCAGCCCGGGCCAGAACCGGACGGCGGAGATCCTGGACCGGATCGCCGCGGAGCTCGGGGTGCCCAATCCGGCCACCGTGCCGGACCCGGTGCGCTCGGTGGTGCGGGCGGCGCTGCGCAACCGGTGGTCGGTGCTGCTCCAGGGGCCGCCCGGCTGCGGCAAGACCGAGGTGGTGCGCGAGACGCTGCGGCAGGGGCTGGGCCGGGACCCGCTGTACTTCTCGCTGCCGGTCACCAACGTCGAGGACCTGTGCGCGCCCGTCCCCGACCGGGACGGCTCGCTGGACACCCTGCTGGCGCAGAAGTTCACCGGGAGCGAGCCGAAGGCGATCGTCTGGGACGAGTACAACCGGCCCAAGGACAAGGCCGCGTTCGCCAAGCTGATGGAGATCACCCAGGAGTGGTCGCTGGCCGGGCGCCCGATCGAGAATCTGCGCGCCCAGATAGCGGTGCAGAACCCGCCCTACCATCTGGGCCGACGGCTGATGGTGTCCCGCAACAACATCGCCCAGGCGACCCGCTTCACTGCCTCGCTCACCGTCGAGCCGGGCGACATCCCCGCCAACGAGTGGCTGATCGCGCGCTACGGCGGCCTCGCCGAGACGGTGTTGGAGTGGTGGAAGCACGACATGGACGAGGACGGCCGCGCATGGATCACCAAGCGCACCATCGAGCGGCTGATCAAGCTGCACCAGCGGGGTCTGCCGCTGGAGATGGCCACCGTCTACCTGGGCGACGGCGAGTACGCCCCCGTGCCGCTGACCGCCCTGGTCGACCGACTGGCGAACCGCTCGGTGACCGGGCTTCGCGAGCTGGCCCGGGACGTGGACGCCTGGGAGGCCCGGCTGAGACGTGCCCGGGAGGAGTCCGAGGAGGGCGACAACGAGACCGACGTCGTCCACCAGGTGATCGCCAACGCCGAGCTGTCGCAGCTCAAGCGGCACCGCAAGGCGGTCACCCGGCTGGTCGCGCTCTTGCCGCCCAAGCTGCGCTCGACGTATCTGGTGGGGGCCTCGGAGCAGGTGCAGCGCTTCTGGATCGAGACCTTCGCCGCCATGCCTCGCTGATCAGCGCGGCGTGCGGTGGACACTGCGCACGGCGGCCACGTCCGCCGGAAGGGCCGGCGGCGGCAGGTGCGCCCTGAGCGCGTCAAGCCGCCTCCGGACAGGCGCAGCGCTTCTGGATCGAGACCTTCGCCGCCAAGCCGCGCTGATCAGCGCGGCATGCGGTGGACACTGCGCACGGCGGCCACGTCCGCCGGAAGGGCCGGCGGCGGCAGGTGCGCGCTGAGCGCGTCAAGCCGCCTCCGGATACTGGTCGCGATGCCCTTGCCGAGCACATAGCGGGTCGCCGTCGCGGCCGCCGGAGCGGCATCGAGCAGACGGTGCGCCTCGCGGCTGCGCATCCCCGTGTGGGCCAGCACGAGATGGGTCAGCCGGTGCGGCGCCGCGCTCAGTGCCGCGGCCATCGCCTCGGCCGCGTCGGCGTCGACCCGGTTGTCCGCGGCGCCCAGTGTCCGGGCGGCCTTGACCCGTCCCAGGTCCAGGAGTTCCACACCCGCGGCCGTCGCAGCGGCGACCAGGCGGGCGCAGGCCGCCGGCCCGATGCCGTTGCTGGCCACGGAGAGCCGGGTGAGCCGGCCGTGCGGGGTTCGGGCGAGGGCCTCGGCGAGCAGGAGGGCGCCCTCGTCGCCGAGGCGGGCGGCGGACACATACAGCTCGGCCACCGCTCCGGTCGTGATGAGGCTCGTCAGGCAGGCCGCACCGGCTGTGCCGAGGGTGTTGCCGCCGACGAACAGCCGCTCCACGGCCCGTCCCGAGCGGGCGGCCGCGACGAGCGCGTCGGCCAGCACGGCGAGGCCCGCCGGGTCGAGTCCGGTCTGCACCAGATCCAGGGTGCGCAACGACCGGGCCGCCTCGACGAGTCCGGCGCCGGCCTCGCCCGCGCCGCCGCCGAGCGGGTTGCGCTTCAGCCAGACCCCGGTGACCGCCTGGGGCGAGGCCCGCAGGTGGTCGGCGATGCGGCAGGCGCCGCCCGCCGTGATGCCGTTGTAGCCGAGGTAGAGCGTCTCGACTCCGGTGTCGCGGGTGCGTTCGGCGACGGCGGCGGCACCCGCATCGCCCAGCCCGTCGGTGCCGAGCAGCAGATGGCGTACGGAGCCGGTGGCGGGGGCCTGGCGCAGGGCCTCGGCGACCGCCGCCGCGCCCTCCGGGCCCAGCGCCTGCTTGCACAGGTCGAGGCGCCCGTCGGGCAGGGCGGTCCCGGCCGGGAAGTCCCGGCGTTCGGCCACCCCCTCCCCTCCGCGCAGCCAGCCCAGCAGCGGCTCGAGATCGGCGGCCGGGCGGGGCACGATCTCGGGGACACCCGCGTACGGCGGCCGGTCGTCCGTCATGTCACCACTCGGCTTCCTGGTAGTCCTTGAGGAAGACGCCGGATACCGGGTGTCCGGCCTCTCCGCGCACGATCGGGTCGTAGATGCGGGCCGCGCCGTCCACGACGTCCAGTGGGGTGCGGAAGCCCTGGCCGGCCAGCCGGCTCTTCTTCGGCAGCGGGTTCTCGTCGGTGATCCAGCCGGTGTCGACGCTGCACATGTGGACGCCTTGCGCGGCGAGCGCGGGGCCGCTGGTGCGGGTCAGCATGTTCAGGGCGGCCTTGGCCATGTTGGTGTGCGGATGGCCGGCGGTCTTGTTGCGCACGGCGAAGCGCCCCTCGACGGCGGTGACGTTGACGATGTAGCGGCGCGGCCGCGGGGAGGCGAGCAGCAGGGGCAGCAGGCGGTCGCAGAGCAGTGCGGGGGCGAGGGAGTTGACGAGCTGGGTCTCCAGCACCTCGGCCGGGTCGAGTCCGCCGAGCTCCGCCGACCAGGAGTTCTCGGGGGCGGTGTCCGGCAGCAGCCCGGCCTCGTCGGTCTCGGTCAGCACGAGTTCAGCGGTGGGCCCGGCGGCGGCCGGCAGCGCGTGGACGGTGCCGAAGCCGGGCGCGGTGAGCACGGCGACGGGTGGCCGGCCGGCGGCCAGCGGCGCGCGTTCTCCGGCGATGAGGGCCGCGTACGACTCGGGGGGCCGCCGAACCGTCTGGGCGGCATTGTTGACCAGGATGTCGAGGGGCTCGCCGTTCGCGCGGAGCCGTTCGCACAGACCGACGACCTGGCGGGGGTCCCGCAGGTCGACGGCGACGACGGTGAGTCGGTGCAGCCACCCTTCACTGCCGGGCGCCTCGGTGAAGCGGCGCAGCGTGTCCTGCGGGAAGCGACTGGTGACCAGGAGTTCCGCCCCGTCCCGCAGCATCATCAGGGCCAGCTGGAAGCCGATCTTGACGCGGCCGCCCGTCAGCAGCGCGCGCCGGCCGGCGAGGTCGGTGCGCGCTCCCCGGCGGGCGGTGTTGTCCCCGGCGCAGTCGGGGCAGAGCAGGTGGTAGAAGGCGTCCGCCCGCCGGTAGGGGGACTTGCACACGTAGCAGCGGCGGGGCCTGGCGAACTCCCCTGCCGCGCCGCCCTCCGGGGCGTCGTCGAGGGGAGCGTCCTCCCGGCGCTCCCGTGCGCCGGTCGCGGTGGCGGCCACGACCTCCGCGTCCGCAGCGGCACGGTCCTCACGACGGGTCTTCCTGCGCCGCAGCCGCCCGTCACGCGCGAAGGAGGCGGCCACCTGTTCGGCGCGCAGCCGTACCGGGTCGTCGACGGGCAGTTCGCGCAGTTTGCCGACCACCGTGTCGAAGGCCGCGAGTTCCGCCTCCGTGATGTCGCCCGTCTCCCCCATGATCCCCACTGGTGTCTACCGCTGATGCGAGGGGGTGATCCGGCCGGACGCGACCCGGCCTGTCCGACCGCGCGGAGCCGGCACGCCTGCCGCCGCGCCACGGACCCGTACTTCCCCGGCTGCCCGGACGGCCGGATACGAACCGGCGTGATCCCTCCGTGAGGGGAGGGGCGCCTGCCTCTGCGCTACATCCGGGCATTGCGATGATCCTATCGGGGGCCCGGCCGGATTCGAACCGGCGTATCCGCCTTGTAGGAAGCGGGGGGTCTGCCTCTGCCCTACGGGCCCGTGTGTCCCGCTGCCCGGACGACCGGATTCGAACCGGCGTGATCCGCCTGAGCAAGGCGGTGCGTCTGCCGCTGCGCTACGCCCGGGCATGACGGTGATCGTACCGTCGCCGAGGATCCCGTCACAGGCAGGCCCCATCGGCCGATCGACGAGGGGAATCGGGCGTTCACGTGCACGGCACACCCCCGGTATCGATCCCCTTCTCCGAACGCGAAAGGCGAGGAAGACCGCCTGTCGCGGTCGAGGAATCTCCTGGCGTGAGAGCGTCCTCAAGGCCGTCCGGAAGGTCGTCGTCTTCCTCTTCCCCGACGCGGGCGACGGCGGCCGTCCACCCGCCGTCGACCCCGAGCTCGAGGACCCCCAGCTCCATGAGCACACTCCGTCGGCGCCCGGCGCCCGGCCCTCTGGATGCACGTCCCCCCGACCAGGGAGGCACCCGCCCCGAAGCGGCTCACCGCGGCGCCGGACGGCCGCTGAGTCCCGGCCTCGCACCGATCACGGCGGCGGTCGCGGCGTCCAGCGGATAGGGCCGATCCGGCGGCAGCAGCGCGGCGGCCGCCTCGCGGTCGCCGGAGCGCACGAGCTCGTGGACGCGGTGGGCGAGGGCGGTGACGTCCCGGATCCGGACGATCCAGTGGTCGGCGTAGTCGCGGGTCGCCCCGCCGGTCAGCCCGAGCTGCAGCGAACGGTACGGCAGCGCACGCAGCGAGAGGTCGCGCTCCGGGTCCCACTGGACGCGGACCTGCGCGGTCCGCACGCGCTCGGCCCACGTCTCGCGGTCGGGGTACACCGAGCGGTCGAAGTGCGACAGGCAGGCCTCGCGAAGCGCCGAGTCGAAGCCGTCACGGGTGATCTCGAGGGCGAGCACCCGCTCCTGGCCCTCCTTCCGTCCCCAGCCGCTGCGGTACATCATCCAGAGGAAGGACGGCTTGATCCACGTCATCCGGGAGCGGCTCCAGCTCTCGGGGAAACGGCCGTGGCGCACGGCATGATCACCTATTTCCGGGCGGTACGCCTGATAGACCGTCACGGTGTCGTCGGTGTGCACGGCCCGGATCATGCGGTACGGCGTCTCGCTGCTCTCCATGATGCGCGCATCCTGCCCTCCACGGCCCCCTTGCTGCGACAGGATTTCCAGCGGAACCGCCCCCGCGAAAAGCCTCCCCTGCACTCCACCTCCACCTCGCCTACCCTGGAATCCCGAGCCGACACCACCTACTACCAGGGGCCCGGTGAAGCGGACCGCACCCGTCGGGAGGTATCCGGTGGGATCCGTCACCTTTCTCATCGTCATCGTCATCATCACGGCTCTCGCCTTCGACTTCACCAACGGGTTCCACGACACGGCCAACTCGATGGCCACGTCGATCGCCACGGGCGCGCTCGCGCCCCGGGTGGCCGTGGCGGTGGCGGGAGTGCTGAACCTGCTGGGCGCGTTCCTGTCCACGGAAGTCGCCCGCACCATCTCCGACGGCATCGTCGACGACGCCAAGGTGTCGGCTGCGATGATCTTCGGCGGGCTGGTGGGGGCGATCATCTGGAACCTCGCGACCTGGCTGCTCGGTCTGCCCTCCAGTTCCTCGCACGCCCTGTTCGGCGGGCTCATCGGAGCGGTCTGGGTGGGCGCGGGCGCGGGCGCGGTCAACACCGGCGAGGTTCTGGAGAAGATCGTGATCCCCGCCGTCGCCTCGCCCCTCGTGGCCTGCCTGGTGGCGATGCTGTCCACCTATCTCGCCTATGTGATCACCAGACGGACCCGGGGCGACGTCGCGAAGCGCGGCTTCCGGGCCGGGCAGGTGGGCTCGGCCTCGCTCGTGGCGCTCGCCCACGGCACCAACGACGCACAGAAGACGATGGGGGTCATCACCCTGACGCTCATCTCGGGAGGACTGCTCGCTCCCGGGACGGGTCCGCCGTGGTGGGTGGTGCTGAGCGCCGGGCTGGCCATCGCGCTCGGCACCTACGTGGGCGGCTGGCGGATCATCCGCACCATGGGCAAGGGACTGACCCACATCGACTCCCCGCAGGGCTTCGCCGCCGAGAGCAGCGCCACCTCCGTGATCCTCGCGTCCTCGCATCTGGGTTTCGCCCTGTCCACCACCCAGGTCTGCACCGGCAGCATCCTGGGGGCGGGCCTGGGCCGCAGGCTCGCGCAGGTGCGCTGGGGGGTGGCCGGGCGGATCGCCCTGTCCTGGGTGCTGACGCTCCCCGCGGCGGCCGCGGTGGGCGGCGTGGCGGCCTGGGTCGCGGACCACGGCGACGTGGGTGTGGGGCTCGTGGCGGGTGTGGCGCTGGTCGCCGCCGCGGGCTTCTACCTCCTGTCGCGGCGCCGGCCGGTGACCCCCGACAACGTCAACGACACGCGGGCGAGTGTGCCGGAGCCGAGCGCCGCCGGCCAGCCGGCAGGGTGACGGTGAGGAGCGGACCCGGATGGAGATCAAGTGGGGCAACCTGGGCGCGGTGCTGGGGGTCAGCCTCGGCATCACGATCACCGTCGTGCTGATGTTCTCGCTGGGCATCGTCGCGTGGGGCCGCGCCGGGGGCCCGCGCGGCGGGCAGCCGCGTGACGGCTCGGAGAAGGCGGCCCTGGTCGTGGCGGTCCTGTGCTTCGCGGCGTGCCTGGCGGTGGCGGCGTACGGGATCGACCTGATCATCCCGGGCTGAGGCGGGTGGCGTGGCACGCCGCCGCCGGTCCCGGCCGCGAGCGCGGCGCGCGTCCCGGGCGTCCCGCCTCAGAAGATTCCCTGACCGGGGACGAGGATCCCCCGGGGGTCGTAGCGCCGCCGGGCCGCCGCCAGCGCGGGCCACGCGGACCCGAAGTGGGTTCGCCAGTCCGCGCGGCTGAAAGGGATGGAGCCGACCGGGTACTGCGTGCCGCCGACCGCCCTCGCGGCCTCGGACGCGGCACGGTTGGCGGCCAGGAGGCGGTCGACGGTCGCGGTGTCCTGCGGCGGGGTGGTGCGCAGGACGGCGAGCAGGTACGGAACCGGATCCCGGCCCGCCCGCAGCAGGGGCCGGCGCAGGCGCTCCCGTAGCAGCGGGTAGAGCAGCACGACCCCGGGGCCGAGGTCGTCGGGCGTGAGGGCGTCGAGGATGCGCCCGGCGACGGCGGCCGCCTTGGCGCCGGGGATGAGCAGGTTGAGCCAGGGGTGGGCGAAGTTCCACAGTCCGGCGGCCTTGAGCGCAGCCACCGAGGCGGCGAGCCGGTCGAGGAAGTCGACATAGCCGAGGCTCTCGACCTGTGCGCCCGCGGCGTCGTGGCGCAGCCCCGCCAGCAGCGCGGCGTCGTCGGGATCGGCGTCGTAGGAGACGGCCTCCAGCACATAGGAGCGGAACGCGCCGTCGGCGTCCGGCTGGACCTGGCCCTCGACGTAGTCGAACCGGCCGTCGGTGACCAGCAGTCGCTGGTCGGCGAGGAAGGTGCCGAGGTCGTGGTACGGCAGCAGGTAGTGCCGGACCGTCGTCGGGGCCGGCACCAGGCGCAGGGTCGCCGCGACGATGACGGCGCATTGGCCGAGGCCCGCGAGCACCGCCTCGAACAGGTCCTGGTGGCGCGACGGTGAGCAGCGCACGAGCTCACCCGCGCCGGTGACCACCTGCAGTTCGGTGACGTTGTCGACCTGCGCGCCGTGGCGGTGGCTCTGCCCGCCGAGCCCTCCCACGGACAGGGTGCCGCCGACGGAGAGTTCGAGGTAGTCGGTGAAGACGGGCGGGGTGAGCCCGTGCGCCAGAGTGGCCCGCGTGACGTCGCTCCACTTGGCGCCGGCGCCGACCGTGACGGTACGGCTGTGCGCCGCGACCGGGCCGATCCGCGCCAGGGGCGCAGTCTCGACGACCAGCCCCCCGTCGACCTGCGCCTGCCCGTACGTCCCGTGCCCCTGACCGCGCGGCGCCGCCTTCAGACCGTGCCGGTTGCAGAAGCGCACCATGGCGACGACGTCCTCCACCGACCCCGGGCGCAGTACCGCGGCCGGCCTGCGGTGCACGATGTGCCCGTAGTCGTCCGCGGCGGCGCCGAGCGAGGCGTCGTCCGTGAGCAGCGTCCCGTCCAGGCGGGGCAGCCCCACCAGCCCGCGGTCCGTCCGCTCCGCGGTGGTCGCCGCCGCGGCCCAGCTTCTGCCGACCGGGTCGAATCCGACGACGACGGCGCCCGCGGCTGTGGCCACCGCGCCCAACATCGCACGCCTGGACGGGAGTCGGGACATGTGCGCTCCCCCTGAACGGGTCGGTGGGCCGTACAGCAGTCCTCGGATTCTAGGCCCGCCGTCCCCCGGCCGACGGCGACTCGGGGAATCCCGTGGAGCCGCCCGGCGGGCGGGCCGGCCGCGTAGTGGTCGCGGCGTGCGGCCGTCCGGGCGCGTCATGCACCGCCCGTCGTCATCCGAGCTCCTTCCACCGGGGGTCGGTCGCCGCCTTCACGAGTGCGTCCATGCTGAGGGCGGGTGCGGTGCGGGTGGGAGGCCGGTGGTAGCCGCCGGAGTTGAGTTCCCCGATGACGACGCGCAGCCCGTCGGGCCGGAACGTGTCGGCCGTCCACCGCTGGATCCCCGCTCCGCCCTTGTCGCCCGGCCCCTTGCGAGCGTCCACCTCGGTGCCGTCCGGCAGGGTGGTGGGGTTCTCGAAGCGCAGGGCGCCGGCCTCCTCCGGCCTCCACCGCTGGACGTTGACCTCGACGAGGGTCGCTCCACGGCCGTCGTCCACGGTGATGTGGGCGTAGCCGTCCTCTCCGACCAGCTCGGTGATCTTCAGGCCCGGCGGCATGACGGCCTTGAGGCGTTCGAGGATCTCCCCTCCGCTCGGCTCGCCGGTGCCGGGCTGCTCGGGCGGGGCCGACGGGTCGGGGAGGGTGGCGAGCAGAGGCTTCCACTCCGGCGCGCGCACGAGGGCGGCGAGCCGCGCCTCGTTCAACGGCGGCTCGTCCCGGGTGGTGGGCTCCCCCTTCTGCGCGGGCGCGTTCCACTCCTGGACCTCGATCTGCAGGCCCTCCAGGGTGGTCAGGACGGCCCGCCAGTTCCTGGGGCCCTCGCGTTCGTCCTGGTACTCCCACGTCTTGACCACGACCAGCACCGATCCGTCCCGGGATTCCGTGCGCGTGCAGGCACTGCCCTCCCTCATCATGGCGAGATCGGGACACCGCGCCTCCTCCGGACCGGTCGCGGCGCGGCTGAGGCCGACGGCGATCGTCGACGCGCCGTGCCCGTCGTCCCACACGACCTCGGCCCTGGGGAACATGTCCACCCCTGGCCGCGTACCCGCGGCGTGCCCGCTGATGATCCTGCCCTTGGGGAGCAAACCCGCGAAGAGGGCGAGCATCTTGCGGTCGGAGGCCGTCTCGGGGCCCCAGCCGCGGTCGGTGTCCGTGTCCGCGACCGTCGCCGCGGCGCCGGTGCTCCGCACGCCCTCACCCGGGGCGACCAGGGCCGCGCCCACCCCCAGGGCCGCCACGGCGGCCGCGCTGCCGGCGAAGGCCACCGCCCGGCGGCGGCGGGTCCGGCGGCCCCGGGCGAGGCCGGCCGCGGCCAGGGCGCGGCTGTCGGTGCTGAAGCCGTCGCCGGTGCGCCGCAGCGCGGCGCCGAGCTCGTCTTCGAAGGGCATGGGTGGACCACCGTCCTGAGAAGTAGGGGAAGCGGAAGCGCGAGGGGAAGCGAAGGCGTGGCGGGATCAGGGGGAGGGGACCCGTTCGGCGAGACTGTCGCCGAGCAGGTCGCGGAGCCTGGCAAGGGCCCGGACCGACCGGGTGCGCACAGCGCTGGAACTGACCCGCATCGCGTCGGCGGTCTCTTCGACGCTCCGGTCCTCCCAGTAACGCAGGATGACGACCGCGCGGTCCTTGGGCGCCAGGCGGGCGAGGGCGTCGAGGAGGGTGAGCCGCAGCAGCGCGGTGTCGCTGTCGGTGCCGTCGTGGCCCGCGGGGACATCAGGGAGCGCCGCGGTGGGCGACTCGCCGCTGCTGCGCCGCCGTCTGTGGCTGAGGAAGGTGCGGACGAGCACGGTCTGGGCGTAGCCGGCCGGGTTGCCGACCGTGGCGATGCGCCGCCAGGTGACGTACATCGTGCCGAGGGTCTCCTGCACGAGGTCCTCGGCGAGATGGGTGTCACCGCCGGTGAGCAGGCACGCGGAGCGGAAGAGGTGAGCCGCGCGGGTCCCCGCGAAGTCCAGGAAGTCCTTCGTACGATCCTCGTGCACGCCCCGCCCCAACCTCGTCCGGTGTCCCTTTCACCTCACTGACGTCGTGGGCGACGGAAATGTTGCACCGTCCCGGTCAGCGGGGGCGTCGACGCCGCCGGGTCATGGGACGCGCGGTACCGGGTACGAGAAGAACGAGGAGGTTTCCATGCATATGGCACGTTCTGGGAATGAGCCGCTTCGAGCGCGCAGCGCGCTGCGGGCGCGGTTCGCGCTCGCGGCCTTCGGCCTGGTCTGGGCGATCGCGGGAACCGTGCTCTTCATCAGCCTCGGACAGACCGGGTGGGCCGTCTTCTTCGGGCTGCTGGCACTCGCCACGGCCGTCGACCTGTTCGTGATCGTCCGGCGCATCCGCCAGGGTCCGCACTGGCAGCCGGGACGCGACGTCCCGCCCTACGAACCGCTCCACAAACGCTGAGCACGGAGGGAAGCCATGCTCGGCGGGGAAAGACCGAGGGCCCGGTGCGTGCGCACCGGGCCCTCGGTTTCAGTAGCGGGGACAGGATTTGAACCTGCGACCTCTGGGTTATGAGCCCAGCGAGCTACCGAGCTGCTCCACCCCGCGTCGTTGAACACCACCCTACGGGGTGCCGACGCCAGGACCAAATCCATTTTCCTCAGGTCTCCGCCGGCCGGTCTCCCCGGGCCCTGTGGGGCCTTCGCCGGGGACGCCGAACGGCACCGCGAGGCGAGGCGCCGCACCGACCGCCGGTCACTGCGCAGGGGCGGAGCCGATCAGCTGCGCCTGCCGGGCAGCGCCGCGCTCGGGGCGACGGCGACGGCACCGCCGTCCGGCGCGCCCGCGGTCGGACCTGGGACGCCCCGGTGGCGGACCGCTCCGCGAGCGGGCCCGGTAAACGCGTTGCCGGGGGCCCGGTCGCGGCGTACCTTCTGCCCCGGCCCTGCAATCGTCTGTAAGGAGAAGGCCGTTGCTCTTCTGAGGTCCGGGACACCGTGCCCGCGGCGCCGAACCGGCGTCCGCGCGGGCCAGTGTGCGACCTCGGCCGTGAGCAGCCGCCTCAGCGCAGCGCCCGCCTTCGGTGTCCCCGTGTGCCGACCACCGTCAGTCACGAGCACCCGGAGGACCACATGGGACATCCCACCCTCTCCATCACCTGCACCGACCTCTCCTTCGCCTGGCCGGACGGCACCGCCGTCCTCGACGGCTTCCAGTTCTCGACCGGCCCCGGCCGCACCGGTCTGATCGGACTCAACGGCTCGGGGAAGTCGACCCTGTTGCGGCTCGTCGCAGGCGAACTCGCCCCCGTCGACGGGTCCGTGCGCGTCAGCGGCGAGATCGGCTATCTGCCGCAGGACGTCGTCCTCGACACCGCCCTGCGGGTGGACGAGGCCCTGGGCATCGCGGACGCGCGGGCCGCCCTGCACGCCATCGAGGCCGGCGACGTGCGGGAGGAGCACTTCGCGGCGGTCGGCGACGACTGGGACGTGGAGGAGCGGGCGCGCGCCGAGCTGGACGCCCTCGGGCTGGGCCATGTCGGCCTCGACCGGGTCGTCGGCGAACTGTCCGGCGGCGAGTGCGTCCTGCTGCGGCTGGCGGCCCTGCTGCTGCGCCGTCCTGGCGTGCTCCTGCTCGACGAGCCGACCAACAACCTCGACCTGGAGGCCAGGCGGCGGCTCCATGAGGCCGTCGCGGGCTGGAACGGCGTGCTGGTGGTCGTCTCCCACGACCGCGAACTGCTCCGCCACGTCGACCGGATCGCCGAGCTGCGCGACAGCGGCGTCCGCTGGTACGGGGGCGACATCGACGCCTACGAGGAGGTCCTGGCCGCCGAGCAGGACGCCGCCGAGCGCATGCTGCGCGTCGCGGAGTCCGATGTCCGTCGGCAGAAGCGGGAACTGGCGGACGCCCACGTCACACTGGCCCGCCGGCAGCGGTACGGGCAGAAGATGTACGACTCCAAGCGGGAGCCGCGCGCCGTGATGAAGCTGCGCAAGCGCAGTGCCCAGGTCTCGGCGGGCAAGCACCGCGTCCTGCACACCGAGCGGCTGGCGGAGGCGAAGGAGCGGCTGGACGAGGCCGCCTGCGCGGTGCGGGACGACGACGAGATCCGCGTCGACCTGCCGCACACGGCGGTCCCGGCCGGTCGCACGGTGCTGACGCTGCGTTCCTTGCGGACGGCGTACGGGGCGCCGGCCGGGGACCTGGACCTGCACGGCCCGGAGCGGATCGCGCTGGTCGGCCGGAACGGCGCCGGGAAGACGACGCTGCTGCGGACGATCGCCGGCGGACTCCTCCCGGCGGAGGGCGAGGTGGCGGTGCACGTGCCGCTGCGCTTCCTGCCGCAGCGGCTGGACGTCCTGGACGACGGGCTGTCGGTCGCGGCCAACGTGGCGCGGTTCGCCCCGGAGGCGACGGGCAACCGGATCCGCGCGTCGCTGGCCCGCTTCCTGTTCCGCGGCGGGCGGGCCGACCAGGCGGTGGGCTCGCTGTCGGGCGGGGAGCGCTTCCGGGCGTCGCTCGCGGCGCTGATGCTGGCCCAGCCGGCGCCGCAACTGCTGCTGCTGGACGAGCCGACGAACAGCCTGGACACGGCGAGCGTGCGGCAGTTGACGACGGCGCTGGCGTCCTACGAGGGGGCACTGGTCGTGGCGAGCCACGACCTTGCCTTCCTGCGGACCATCGGCGTCACGCGCTGGCTGCGGCTCGACGCCGGGGGGCTGACCCGCGTCGATCCGCTGTGACGGGTGCGGCGCCGCTCCCGGCGGCGGGGCTCCCCCCTGGTGCCCCGCCGCCGGTGTCCCACGGACCGCCCGTGCGCCGGCGTCAGCGGTACAGCTTGTTCACGGCGGTCCATGTGGTCTTCTTGAAGGCCTTCAGCGGGATCTGCTCCAGGGTTCCCATCTGACCCCACTCGACGACGGTGACGGTGCGGCCGTCACGGCCGATGCCGTAGAGCCGGACGTTGTGCTCGGACTCGGGGGGCGCCACGTGTACGCCGTAGACGTGTGCGCCCTCCTCCACGGCGAGGCGGCCGTAGCTCTTCCAGTCGGCCTCCGAGCCCGGGTGCTGCTCCAGGAACCGAGCGGCGCAGCCCCGCACGGACGCGCGGAGCTCGGCGGCGAGGTCGCGTGCCGCCTTGGTGTTCTTGGCCGTGAAGGTGACCTGCTGCGCGTTGGTGTCCAGGTCGGTCCAGAACGTGCGGTGGGAGACGCCCTTGCGGGGCAGGCCGCGCAGGGCGCAGGCGGCGCCGCTCTCGGGCAGGCCGGTCTGGACCTGGTCGGCGTACCAGGGCGAGTAGGGGTAGGGCGGCAGTTCCTTCGGCGCGAGGAACCTCGGCGCCTTGCCGGGCGCGGCGGTGGCCCCCGCCTCGGCGGAGCCGGCGGCGAGGAGCGAGGTGGCGGCGACCGTGGACAGCGCGGTCACCGCGGCGCGGCGGATGATGGTGCGGTTCAAGGTGCTTCCCCCGTGGTCGGATCGTGGAGTCGGCCGTCGCCGAGCGGCGGCGGTGCTGTGTCCAGCCTGCGCGGCGCCGTCACGACCCGGCAACAGCCGCGGCCTCTTCCGGGACGCCGGAACGGTTGCGCGTACCCTGGCCTGGGGAGGCATGAGCGCCCTGGAACGGGCGACCGGGACACGGGAAGACGTCGGGGGCACGGGACATGGGTGGTACGGCGGCGGGAAGCGAGCACTTCGCCAGGGGCTTACGCGAGCTGAAGGAGCGTTCGGGGCTGAGCTACGGTCAGCTGGCGACCCGGCTGCACGTCAGCACGTCGACACTGCACCGCTACTGCAACGGTGACGCGGTGCCGACGGACTACGCGGTCGTGGAGAGACTGGCACGGCTGTGCGGCGCGGGGCGGGAGGAACTGGTCGAGCTGCACCGCCGGTGGGTGCTCGCCGACGCGGTCCGCCGGGTGGGCAACCGCGGTGGCGGCGCGGCCGGTCCGGAGCCCGGCGAACAGCCCGACCGCGACCGGGAGCGCGCCGCTGGCAGCGGCACCCGGATCGCGCCCGCCGGAAGGATGCCTGCCGGAAGGATGCCTGCCGGCCCCGCGCACCTGCCGGACCCCGAAACCGCACCGGACCCCGAGATCGCACCGGAGGCGACGCGGACCGCGGCGGCTCCCGCGCCCGCGGCGACGACACCGTCCGCGCCGCCGAAAGCGACGCCGACCGCGCCGCCGAAGGCGCCCGCCGAACTCGAGCCGGTCGGCGCCGTACCGCCGCCGCGACGGCCGCGGTCCTGGCGCCGCCGCGTGTCCCGGCCCGCGGTCGCCGGGTCGGTGGCCGCGCTGGTACTCACCGGGGTCACGATGGCGGTGACCGACAGCACCGGCAGCGAGGGCCTGCGGGGGCGCGCCTCCCCCTCCTCCCCGGCCCGCCTTCCCGCGCACTCCGCGCGCTCTGACGCGTCGGTGAGCGCGCCCGCCCCGTCGGGCGGCACGGGCACGGTCCCGGCGTCACCAGGGACGTCCCCCTCCGGGCGAGCCCCGTCCACCGAACCGTCGGGCCAGGCCACACCCAGCGTTCCGCGTTCACCGGACGGCGGTACGCCCGCCCGGCCCCCGGCGCCGGCGCAGCCGCTGGTGTGGAGCGTGCGCTCGCACGTCTGGCAGAACGGCTGCAGCCACCGCTACCTCATCGACCGCCCGCCCTCGGCCGTCCCTCCCCCGCCGGTCTCCCAGGACGCGCGGGCCTGGGCGGCCGCCCTGGGTGCCGTGCACGGCGCCACGACCATCGTCGAGGCCACGATCAGCGCGAAGGGGGCGGCCCCGGTGGTCGTCCAGGCCCTGCACATCCGTGTCCCCGACCGCCGGGAGCCGCTGCGCTGGTCCTCGTACTCGATGGACAACGGCTGCGGCGGAGCGCTGACGCCCGCCGAGTACGCGGTGGACCTCGACGCCGCCCGTCCGCAGGCGCAGCCGCGGGACGGCAGCGACAGCGAGCACACCCTCCCCGCGGTCCGTCTCCCCTACCAGGTCACCGCATCGGACCCGCTGGTGCTCAGGGTGCACGCCCGAACGGTGCACTGCGACTGCGACTGGTACCTGGAACTGGAGTGGAGCGCCGGCGGCCGGTCGGACACGGTCCGCATCGACGACGGCGGGCGCCCCTTCCGCACCAGTGGCGTGAAGGGCCGCCCCGAGTACAACTACTGGTCCCCGGGGGACGGCTGGACCCGGAGCTGAGCCCTCCGGGTCAGAGGCCGAACGGCCGGAGGAAACCCGTGTGCGCGGTGACGAGCACGACCAGCACCATCAGGTCCGTCGCGCCCGGCACCAGGCCGGCGAGCGCCCGCACGGGACGGCGGGTGCCCCGGACCAGCGCGACGCCGCCGAGGATCAGGGCCGAGGGGCCGAGCACCATGGTGAAGGCCGGCAGGCCGATCAGGCCCAGCACGAAGGCGGCGGCACCGGACCGTTCCGCCGCCCTGCTCCACCGCCTTGGCGGTGGCGTCGGCGTCGGCTGTCCGGAAGTACAGCGTCCAGGAGGGCCGCATGCCCTCCTCGCTGAGCTGCCCGTAGGCGGCCACGGTCCTCCCGCCGAGGCGGAAGAGGCCGTAGCCGCCGGCCTCCGGTCCGAGGGGCTGCGCCACCCCGGTCGAAGAGCCCGCTCGCGCCGGGCGGCGTCACTTCCCCTGGGTGAACGCGTCGTAGGCCTTGAGCACCTCGTCCGTCGGGCCGTCCATCCGCAGCGTGCCGTGCTCGAGCCAGATGGCGCGGTCGCAGGTGTCGCGGATCGACTTGTTGTTGTGGCTGACCAGGAAGACCGTGCCGGCCTCCTTGCGCAGCTCCCGGATCCGGGCCTCGGAACGCTTCTGGAAGGAGCGGTCACCCGTCGCGAGCGCCTCGTCGATCATCAGCACGTCATGGCTCTTCGCCGCGGCGATCGAGAACCGCAGACGCGCCGCCATACCCGAGGAGTACGTCCGCATCGGCAACGAGATGAAGTCGCCCTTCTCGTTGATCCCCGAGAAGTCCACGATCTCCTGGTACCGCTGCCGCACCTCCTCCTGCGACATACCCATCGCCAGACCGCCGAGCATGACGTTGCGCTCACCGGTCAGGTCGTTCATCAGCGCGGCGTTCACCCCGAGCAGCGACGGCTGCCCCTGGGTGTAGACCTTGCCGCTCTCCGCCGGCAGCAGCCCCGCGACCGCCTTGAGCAGGGTGGACTTGCCGGAGCCGTTGGAGCCGATGAGCCCGATGGACTCGCCCCGGTGGGCGGTGAAGCTCACCCCGCGCACGGCGTGCACCGTGCGGACGTTGGGGTTGCCCTTGCGCCGGACCAGCCGCGACAGCGCGTTGACCGCGGTGCCGCGTCCGGTGCCCGCGCCGTGCACCCGGTAGACGATGTGCAGGTCGTCCACGATCACGGTGGGGACGCGCTCGCCGCCCGGGGTGGTGTCGCTGCGCTCAGCCACGGCCGTACCTCTCCTCAGCCTTCCAGAACCACACGAAGCCCCCGACGCCCATGACCAGCGCCCAGCCCAGGGCGACCGCCCAGACGTGCGGGGGAAGCTGCGCGGAGGTGAAACTGTCGATCAGCGCGAAGCGCATCAGGTCGATGTAGACCGCCGCCGGGTTCAGATCAAGGGCGATCTTGACCGCGGTCGGCGCGTGGGACGCGAAATGGCTGATGCTGTACATGACACCGGACGCGTACATCCAGGTACGCAGGATGAACGGCATCAGCTGCGCCAGGTCGGTCATCTTGCTGCCGAGCCGGGCCATCACCAGCGCCAGGCCCGCGTTGAAGACGCACTGCAGGACCAGCGCGGGCACCACGAGGAGCCAGGACGGCCCGGGCACCTCGCCGGTCATCAGCACGATGGTGGCGAGGACGAGCATCGACATCAGCAGTTGCTGCAGCTGCATGATCGTCTGGGCGATCGGCAGGCTGGCGCGGGGGAAGTGCAAGGCCCGCACCAGGCCGAGGTTGCCCGAGATGGCGCGGACGCCCGCGAGCACCGAGGACTGGGTGAAGGTGAAGATGAAGACGCCGGTGACGAGGAACGCGATGTAGTTGTCGACACCGCGGTCCGTGTTCAGCAGCAGGCCGAAGATGAAGTAGTAGACGGCCGCGTTGAGCAGCGGCGTCAGCACCTGCCACAGCTGTCCCAGCCGGGCCTGGGTGTACTGCGCCGACACCCGGGCGGTGGCGTACGCGGTGATGAAGTGGCGGCGTCCCCACAGCTGCCGCACATAGGCGGCCAGCCCGGGACGGGCTCCGCTGACCGTGAGGCCGTGCCGGGCCGCCAGCTCTGCGGGGGACGGCGCCGGAGCGCCGGGCGGCGCGGGCGCCGCTGAGGAGGACTCGATGTCAAGGCTCACGAGGGGGGCGCTTCCGTTCGGGGGTGATGCGCAAGGGGGGCGGTTGTGCACCGGCGGAACGAGACCGTATCGTCGTTACCGGGACGTTAGACCACCTGGGCGCTGGAACGCAACCGTTCCGTCCCGTCGTCGCGTAGGCTACCGGACATGGCACCGGACACCGCACCCCCAAGACGCCCGCCCGCCGGGGCGGCAGTGCTCCGCGACGAGGTCACGGAGGCGATCCGCGCCGCCGTCTTCGCGGAGCTCGCAGCGGTCGGGTACGGCCGGATGTCCATCGAGGGCATCGCACGGCGTGCGGGCGTCGGCAAGGCCGCGGTCTACCGGCGCTGGCGCTCCAAGCTGCCGCTCGTCCTCGACGTGGTCTCCGCCGTCGCCGCCCTGGGCGTCCCGGCACCCGCCACGGGCAGCCTGCTGGGCGACATCCGGATGCTGCTGGAGATCACGGCGCGGGCGCTGCGGCACCCGTTCGCCTCGCAGATCATCCCCGACCTGCTGGCGGAGGCCTCCCGCAACCCGGAGATCGCCGAGACCCTGCAGGCCGCGCTGCGCGACACCCAGCGCGGCATCGCCGAGGCCATCGTCGAAGCCGCCGTGGAACGCGGCGAACTCGCCGCCGGCACCGACTGCGACCTCGCCCTCGACCTCATCGCCGGCCCCCTCTACTGGCGGCTCGTCGTCCTCCGCATCCCGCTCACCCCCCGCTACCTCGACCGCCTCGCCGCCGCGACGACCGCCGCCCTGGCCGCCTCGGC
>NZ_JBYIQP010000062.1:0-43526 GCF_057707665.1 Actinacidiphila sp. bgisy167
CCGGAGCTGCACGACGATCACTCTACCATTGGCCTATGTCACCACGATGGGAACCGAATCCCGATATTCGCAGGGGTCGAACGGTCGTATACCACCTGCATGCGCACTTGGTCTTTGTCACGTACCGGCGCGGCGTCCTCGACGACGAGATGCTGACGAGCTGCGAAGAGGTCATGCGCAAGGTCTGCGAGGACTTCGGAGCGGAGCTGAAGGAGTTCAACGGCGAGGCAGACCACGTCCACCTGCTCGTGCACTACCCGCCGAAGGTCGCACTCGCCAGCCTGGTCAACAGCCTCAAGGGCGTCTCCTCCCGCCGCCTGCGCGCGGAGTTCACCGGCCGGGTCAACCAGGCGATCACGCACGGCCGGTTCTGGTCGCCCTCATATTTCGCCGGCTCGTGCGGCGGTGCGCCGCTCCAAATGGTCAAGGACTACATCGCGCAGCAGAAGCGCCCGGACTGAGCGCGGCCAAGCGTGGGCCCGGGTAGACCGTGCGGACCCGCGCCCACGGTTGAGGTCAGAGCAGTTCTGAGATGCGATTCACCCCCGGCCTGAAGGCCGGGGCGCTCTCGCAAGATCAGCGGTAGGGGCCGCCACGGCCCGCCCGTCCGCCCGGGCGCGGACGGTGCGGGCGCGCCGTTGACCTTGACGACCCTCCGGGCCGGGCAGGACAGCGTGCGGTCAGCGGGCTGCAGGGTCCCGGGAAGGCCCCTTGGGGACGGGGTCTGACGGTAGATCAACAGCCGATCGGGCGCGTGAAAGGCTCCCTGGCGTGGACCGACTCCGTCACGCCGACAGCCTTCTGCTCGGAACAGAGCCGTGACGTGTCAGCCGTTCCAACGGGAGTTGAGCCGGGCGGCCTGTCGGGTGAGGTGGTCGCGCTCGGCGAGGTTGGGTGCCTTTCGGGCCGCCTCCGCGTACAGCGTCGCCGCTGTCGCCAGGTCCCCGTCACGCTCGTGGAGGTACGCGGCAACCGCGGCGTACCGGGGCAGCGAGTCGTCCAGCGCCGCGAGCGCCGCCAGGCCGGCGCGCGCCCCGTCGGCTTCTCCGACGGCGACCGCGCGGTTGAGCCGGACGACCGGGCTGTTGGTCAGTCGTGCCAGCTCGTCGTACCACTCGATGATCTGCACCCAGTCGGTCTCCTCGGCGGTGGGCGCGTCGGCGTGGAGCGCGGCTATCGCGGCCTGTGCCTGGAACTCGCCCAGCCGGTCGTGGGCGAGAGCCGCTTGCAGGATCTCGACGCCCTCGGCGATCGCCCGGGTGTCCCAACGGCCGCGGTCCTGCTCGGCGAGCGGTACCAGGCTGCCGTCCGACGCCATCCGGGCGGCCCTCCGGGCGTGGTGGAGCAGCATGAGGGCGAGCAGTCCTGCCACCTCGGGGTGGTCGATCGCAGCCGCGAGCCGGCGGGTGAGGCGGATGGCCTCGGCGGCGAGGTCGACGTCGCCGGAGTAGCCCTCGTTGAAGACCAGGTAGAGGACGCGCAGCACGGTGGCGACGTCACCCGGCCGGTCGAGCCGCACGCCGGAGACGGTGCGCTTGGCCCGGCTGATGCGCTGCGCCATGGTCGCCTCGGGCACCAAGTAGGCCTGGGCGATCTGGCGGGTGGTCAGCCCGCCCACGGCGCGCAGCGTGAGGGCGACCGCGGACGATGGCGTCAGCGTCGGGTGGGCGCACAGGAAGTACAGCTGGAGTGTGTCGTCCGCCGAAGGCGCGGGCCCGGGGGCCGGTTCCTGGCTGAGGAGGTCCTCGCGTCGGCGGCGGGCGGTGTCCGACCGCGTCGCGTCCAGGAACCGGCGCCAGGCCACGGTGACCAGCCAGCCCTTCGGGTCCCTGGGCGGGTCGGCAGGCCAGACGCGGACCGCCTCGACCAGGGCGTCCTGCACGGCGTCCTCGGCCGCCGCGAAGTCTGCTCCGCGGCGGACGAGGATGGCGAGGACCGCGGGTGTGAGGCTGCGGAGCTGGGCCTCGTTCATGGGAGCGGTCATTCGGTGATGGTGGGCGGGGCGGTGAGGAAGGGGCGGACCTCGAGCCATTCGTGGATGGGCTTGCCGCCGGCGCCTGGGGCGGCGGAGAGTTCGCCGGCGAGTTCGAGGGCGCGGTCGTAGGTGTCGACGTCGATGATCATCCAGCCGGCGATGAGGTCCTTGGTCTCGGCGAACGGGCCGTCGGTGACGGGTGGCCGCCCTTCGCCGTCGTAGCGGACCCAGGCGCCTTCGGGGGCGAGGGCCTGGCCGTCGACGAATTCCCCGGTCTTCTCCAGGCGGGCGGCGAAGTCCTGCATGTACTGGACGTGGTCGGAGATCTCCTGGGGCGTCCACTGGGTCATCGGTACGTCGTTCACCGCGGCCGGTGCGCCGCGGTAGTGCTTGAGCAGCAGATACTTGGCCATCGTGGTTCTCCTCGGTGCTGGTGCGGCCCATTGTGGTCGCCTTCACCACGGGGACGGAGCCAGCCGCGGGTTCTCGACATCACCGCCCCAAGATTTTTCGAGGCCGCGTCGATGAGCCGGTACGCCGGAGTGGGCTTTGGCGTGCTCCCTGGCCTGAAGTCCAGGGAGCACGCCAACGGGGCCGACCTTCGGTCCCAGTGGTGGACAGCGGCGAAGTCTTCGTAGAGCCGCGTGGTCCAGCGGTCCAAAGCCTCACGTGCGAGGTTTGGTCTCCCGGCCGGGCCCGGCGCGCGCTAGGGTCCCCGCTCGGAGCGTCCCGGCACGGACTCGTGCAAGCGTCAGAGCCGACCGAGGGGCCCCGCCACGACGACCGTCAGAACTCAAGGACGCCGTGGCGGGGCCTCGGCCCTGGGCGTTCCGGACGGGCGGCCGGCTGTGTCTTTCGCTCCCGTCCGGCGGATTCCCCCAGCGCGTCTGGCCTCACCGTGTCTCCGGCCCCGGACTCCCCCGTTGTGGGCAGTGACGCGCATCATGGGCATGGCCGGGCATGGATGCCGCGCGGCGGCCGCTGTTGTCTGTCGGTATGAACGAAACCCCCGATGTTCCCTTCCCGGCCCCGTCCCACTGGATCGGCGGCCGCGCGGTCCCCGGTTCCGGTCCTCTGATCGACGTCATCAACCCGGCCGACGACTCCGTGGTCGCCACCGTCGCCCAGGGCACTTCCGAGGACGTCGACAAGGCCGTGGACGCGGCGCTCGCCGCCTTCCCCACCTGGTCGGCGACCGCGCCCGAGGACCGCATCGCCGTGATCCGGCGCGTGGCCGAAAGGATGCAGAAGCACTCCGAGGAGATCGCCGCAACGATCACCCTGGAAATGGGCGCACCGATCACGTTCTCGCGTCAGGCGCAGGCCGGCTTCCCGGTGGCGTCGACCCTTGCCGCGATCGTGACGGCCGAGCGGTTCGAGTGGACCGAGACGGTGGAGAACTCGCTGATCATCCGCGAGCCCATCGGAGTGGTGGGCGCCATCACCCCCTGGAACTTCCCCCTCCAGCAGCTCGTGACCAAGGTCGTCCCGGCTCTGCTGGCCGGCAACACCGTGGTCCTCAAGCCGTCGGAGCTCTCGCCGCTGAGCGCCCGGATGTTCGCGGAGATCGCCTCCGAGGCCGGTCTGCCGGCCGGTGTGCTGAACGTCGTGCAGGGCACCGGTCCGGTGGTCGGCGAGGCCATCTCGCGGCACCCGAAGATCGACATGGTGTCCTTCACCGGGTCCACGGCCGCCGGCAGGCGTGTCTCGGCCGCCGCCTCCGAGACCGTCAAGCGCGTCGCACTGGAGCTCGGCGGCAAGGCCGCTCACATCATCCTTCCCAACGCCGACCTCGACTTCGCCGTCAACCGCGGACTGGCCTACGCCTGGGCCAACGGCGGTCAGGCCTGCGGCGCCTACACGCGGATGCTCGTACCCGGCCACCTGCAGGAGACCGTCGTCGAGAAGCTGCGCGCCGCCGCCGCCGCTTACACCGTCGGCGACCCCGCCGACGAGGGCACCCGTATCGGCCCGCTCGCCTCACAGGCCCAGCGCCAGCGCGTGGACGGCTACATCCGTCGCGGCATCGCCGACGGCGCCACGCTCGTCGTCGGCGGCGCCGGCCGCCCCGAGGGCTTCGAGACCGGCGCGTACGTCAAGCCCACGATCTTCGCCGATGTCGACCCCGACTCCGCCATTGCCCAGGAGGAGATCTTCGGCCCCGTCCTGGTGGTGATCCCCTACATCGACGACGACCACGCGGTCGAGATCGCCAACAACACGGTCTACGGACTCAACGGCGCCGTCACCGGCGACGAGGAGCACGCCATGGCGATCGCCCGGCGTCTTCGGGTCGGGCAGGTCGACGTGAACGGCGGGCCCCACAACTTCCAGGCGCCGTTCGGCGGTTACAAGCAGTCCGGCAACGGCCGGGAAATGGGCCGGGCCGGGCTCGAGGAGTTCCTCGAGACCAAGGCGATCACCCGCTGACCGACGCCGCCGATTGCCGCGGACGCTCACCGGAACGTCCGCGGCCCGGCGGCCGCCACCGGGGAGGGCCGGCGGCGCCGGGTTACCCTGCGCTGTGGGCGGCCCGTACCCCACGGACGATGAAGGACGGGAGGGCCACATGACGGACCGAGCCGGGCTGGCGGCGTTCCTGCGGGCACGCCGTGAAGCCCTGCAACCCGAGGACATCGGGCTGCCGCGCGGCCGGCGCAGGCGCACCGGCGGGTTGCGCCGCGAGGAGGTGGCAGCCCTGTGCGACATGTCGGTCGACTACTACAGCCGGCTGGAGCAGCCGCGCGGCCCCCACCCCTCGGAGCAGATGCTCGCCGCGATCGCCCGCGGGCTGCACCTGTCGCTCGAGGAGCACGACCACCTGTTCCGGCTCGCCGGCCACGCCCTGCCGCGCAGGGTGCGCCGCGGCGACCACCTCAACCCGGGCATGATGCGCATCCTTGACCGCTTGGAGGACACTCCGGCCCAGGTGATGAACCACCTGGGCGAGACCTTGAAACAGACCCGCCTGGCCGTCGCGCTGCTCGGCGACCAGACGGTCTACACCGGCTGGTCCCGCAGCGCGCACTACCGCTGGTTCACCGATCCGTCCTCGCGCCTGGTGCCCGAGATCGACGTTCCCGAGCAGAGCCGGCTGATGGCGGCGGACCTGTACGGCGCGTACACCCGCGACGGCGGCGACTCTCCGGTCGGCGAACTCGTCGACGCGCTCCACCAGGCCAGCCCGGAGTTCGCCGCACTGTGGCGCGAGCATCCCGTGCTGGGTCCCTCCTGCGCGGCGAAACGCTTCCAGCACCCGCAGGTCGGACTCCTGGAACTGCACTGCCAGACGCTCGTCGACCCCGACCAGTCGCAAAGGCTCCTGGTGTACACCGCGGTGCCAGGCACGGAAAGCCACACCAATCTCCAGTTGCTCTCCGTGCTCGGCCAGCGACCGCCCGGCCAGGCGGTCCTGGAGCGTCACGCCCCCGGCACCCATTGACGGCTCACCGCGATCGGGTGGGGCGGATGAGCGGCGTTCGACGCCCCTCGGACGTCGGGCCCATGCCGGCGAACCGCGTGACCAGCCTGGTCAGAGGGGGGACGGCCGTGAGAGCGCGGCGGCCGCTGTGGCACCCTGAAGCCCGCGCAACGACGAATTCGACTGGTCCGTGCCGCCATGTCCCTCTCCCTCATCGCCGTGGTGGCGGTGGTGACATCGCTGGCACTGGTGATGTCGGCGGCCACCAGGGGCGCCGACGGGGCGGGATCGGGCATCGGCCCTTCCCCTCCCCCGGATTTCGTCGACATCCACGACGTGCCCCGCAACGCACCGCCCGTTCCGGGACCGGGCGCCTCCACCGGCACCTTCACGGAGGACTGCGGCCGCAACGCGGAAGGGCACCGCAACGCGGACAACCTCGTAACCGGCCGCCTGCGCCGCCGGGCCCGTGCCCAGCAGGGCACACAGGCCCAGCAGCACGAGCACCACGGCCCGTACCACCCGGCGGCCATCGTGCCGGGTGTCGCCGCCCGTGGCCCCATTCCGAGGTGTGACCTCGGTGCCTTCCCTCATCTGTCCCACCTGTGAAAGTCGTGATGCCCGGTCCGTCCGCCGCCCGCCGGCGTCCGCGCGGGATCACCCGGCGGGCGGTGGCTCACCCTTCACACGGCACCGTCCCGGAAAGAGTTCGACGATCGGTTGAACGGTGCCCGCACCCCGGCACGTGTGGGACGTGGATGCAACGCACCGGGGGAAGCCGGGCAGGTCGAGACCGGCCGCGGCGACGCGATGGACAAGCTGCGCAGCCGTATCAACGACCTGCCCGACCTCGTCGAGGAGGGTGCGGTCATCGGGGGCAAGGTGGGCGCGACAGCGGCCCAGGGCGGCGACGTCCAGGGCGCGTTCACCGTGGAGGCCACCAACTCGGCGGGGAAACTCGCGGTGGGCCCGGTGGGCAAGGCGCATGCCAACAGCGCGTTGGGCGGCCTGGCGGACAAGATCCCGATCAAGGGCTCCGGGGGCGGCGCGTCGGCGGGAGGCGCATACCCGAGCCCGCCGGCCTCACCCGCCACCGGATCGCCCCGCCCGACAGACCCGGCCGACGTCCCGCTGCCCCCGTCGCCCACCACCTCCACCGGCTCCCACTCAGCCAACGACCCGGCCGACGTCCCACTGCCCCCCTCCCCCACATCCCCCACCAGCACCCACACAGCCAACGACCCGGCCAACGTCCCACTGCCCCCCTCCCCCACAACCCCCACCGGCGCCGGTGACGGGCCCGCACCCCAGCGGCCGGAGACCACCAGCGAGTGACAGGCCCCGTGACAGGGCACCGCCAGGTGCCGCGCGCCCGTCGCCCGCAGCACCCCACCGCACACCACACACGAAGAAGGACACCAAGCCGTGCGATTGAACGTCAGCGTCCTTGATCCGCTGGTCGATCAGGCGCCCACCACTGTCGTCGTCGACACCGAACCCGCTGTGCAGGCGGGCCGGTTCGCGGCTGAAGTGGCGCGTGCCGTCGGCCACGCGGGCGACGGCGGCGCGGGGGCACCGACCCTTTACATAGGTCCGGACCCCGTCGACGCCGAGGCCACCATCCAGTCCGCCGGGGTGCGCGACGGCATGACCCTCGGGCTCGGCACACCGCTGCCGCACGTGCCCGAGCCCGAGGGCAGGACCGAGCTGAAGGTGGTGTCGGGCCCCGGCGCGGCCATCGTGTTCCGGCTGGTACCGGGCGACTACGACGTCGGCAGTGACGGCACCTGCCGCATCAGGCTGGCCGGGGACGCGCCGCCGGTCGCGGCCCGGGTCCGGGTGCGCCTGGACGGCACGGCGGAACTGATCCCCGACGTGCTGGAGTGGGAGCCCGCGGCGGCGCCCAAGCCGTCCGCCGAACGCGAGGCGGCCCTGCCCGCCGTCGCGTACGGCATGGTCGACCTGCCCGCCCAGCAGAGCCGCTCGGCCCTCACCTTCGACCTCGACCGGGCCGGCCACCTGCACATCATCGGCTCGCCCCGCAGCGGCAGGTCGCAGGCACTGCGCACCTTGGCCGCCGCGCTCGCCCAGGCCCACGGCGCCGACGACGTCCACCTCTACGGCATCGACTGCGGCAACGGGGCGCTGAACGCGCTGACGGCACTGCCCCACTGCGGGGCCGTCGTCGACCGCAACCAGACCGAACGCCTCGGCCGCCTCCTGGACCGGCTCTCCGCGGAACTCACCTTCCGTCAGGGTGTGCTGGGATCCCGCGGCACCGCCGATCTGGCCGAACTGCGCCGCATGTCCGAGCCGGGTGAGCGGCTTGCGCACATCGTGCTCATGGTCGACCGGTTCGAGGTCTTCGACCGCGAGTACGCCGCCTTCGACAACGGCAGCTACCTGGAGCGCATGATCAGGCTGCTGCGCGACGGCGCGGGCGTCGGCATCCACGTGGTCCTCGCGGGAGACCGCGTCCTCGGCAACAGCCGCTTCGCGGGCACCACCGAGGACAAACTCGTCCTGCGGCTGAACGACAAGGCCGACTACTCCTCGGTGGGCGTCCCCACCAGGTCCGCCCCCGGCGACCCGGCCCCCGGCCGCGCCCCTGCGCACCCAGGACCTCAGCGAGGTCCAGCTCGCGGTGCTCGATCCCGACCTTTCCGGCACCGCGCAGGCTGCGGCGCTGGCGGCGCTCGGCGAGGAGATCACCCGGCGCGAGGCCGCGGTGCCGGCAGAGCGCCGCGCCGCACGCCTGGACGTCCTGCCCGAAAGGATCGGTTACGAGCAGGCGGTCGCCCTGCGCCCGCAGGCGGGGCCCATGCGCCCGCTGGTGGGGGTCGGCGGCGACACCCTGGGGGGCCTTGCCCCCGACCTGTCCGAAGTGCCCACCTTCGTCATCGCGGGGCCGCCTCGCACAGGGCGCAGCACGGCGCTGCTGAGCGCCGCCCGTTCGGTGCTCGACGCGGGGGCGGGCCTGATCGTCCTGGCGCCGCGCAGGTCGCCCCTGCGGCGGTCGTTCGAGGGACGGCCGGGCGTCGCCGCGGTCATCACCGACGCCGACGTGTCGGTGGCGGACTTCCGCCAGGTGCTGGGCAGCGTCCCCGAGGACAACGCGGTCATCGTGATCGACGACGCCGAGCTGTTCATGGCAGTTCCACGTCGATGTCCGCGGTCACCCGGGTCACCTCGGTGCCGGTGACCCGGGCGACGGTGCCCACCTCGGGGATCCGCACCGAGGTGACCGCCCTGTCCTTCGGCGCCTTCCCGCTCGCCGACGCCACCCCCATCTGCGCCGAGATCAGCGGCAGGGTCAGCTCCACACCGTCGGGCGTCGACACGGCGAAGACCATCGCGTAGGCCATGAACAGGCCCTCGTCGTACTGCGTGACGGTGCCCGCCGACAGCAGCGCCCCGTGGTTGCGGGCGGACCTGAGCAGGTCGCGCCCCTGACGGAACATGTCGTTCACCTGCGCCCGGGCCACCGGGTCGTCGATGCGGGACAGAGCCTCGGCGCGGGCGGCCGCCATGGCGCCGCCGCTCATGTCGACCTCGCCCCACAGGTCGGGGACGTCCAGCAGGAAACGCTGCGCGGTGCTCACTGGCCGCCCCCCGATCCGCTGTCGAGGTTGGACACGGCGTCGTCGTCCGTCTTGGTGAAACTGTCCATGATGCTGTCCATGGCCTTCTTCAGGTCCGCGACCTGTTTGCGTAGCTGCTTCTTGCCGTCGTTCCACTTGTTCTCGAAGTTCTGGGCGGCGCCGTGTCCGGACAGCTCGGGGCCGAAGGCCTTCTCGAAGTCGAACGTGTGATGCCCGATGTCGATGTTGTCCTCCACGAACCCGAGGGCCTTGCGCGCCGCGTCCAGCTCGTCTCCGGGAATGAAAATGTCTCCGGACACCTGACTCCCCACATGGTTGACGGTCGTTGCGAACGGTTTCCATGACGCACACGTGGGGGGTCCGCCGTTCGTTCAGCCCGGGGCGGTTCCGCCGTGTCCGCCGGCGTGATCGAGCTCACTTCCCGATCTGCGTGAACGATTCCGGATCTGCTGTCGTGTGGAGGATGTGACTCTCCTCCCCATCTCGCAGCGGACGGCCTCTTCCGTCCGGCGGCACGGCGGTGCCGCCCTGGTCGCCGCCCTCGTCCTGTGCGGTGCCGTCGGGCTGACGGCCTGCGGCAAGACCTTCTCGGTGAGCGACAGCCCCCGCAGCGCCCCGTCGGACGGCGTGCCCGCCCCCGCGGCCTCCGCGCCCGCGCAGGCCCCGAGCCGGCCTTCGAGCAACGCCACATAGCAGGTCGTGGACAGCACCGCCGCCCAGGCGGGCAGGACGGGCACCGGCGGCACCGTGATCGGGGCCGCGGTCCAGGAGCAACCGCCGCAGTGGGTCCAGCTCTCCGCGGTGACCTCCGCGCCGCTCACCTCACCCCACCTGATCAACATCAACCAGGCGGCGCTGTACCGCTTCGACAACGACACCCCTGGTTCGGGCCAGTCCGCCTGCAACGGCCGGTGCGCGCAGCAGTGGCCGCCGGTGACCATCAAGGAAGGCGGCAATGTCTACCTCGCGGGTGTGGACCAGAAGCAGGTCGGCGCGATCCGGCGGCAGGACGGCACGGTCCAGATCACGGTGGGCGGTATGCCGCTGTACCGCTTCGCGGGCGACTCCAAGCCGGGAGACCTGAACGGTCAGGGCGTACAGGGCACGTGGTTCGCGGCCGGTCCGGCGGGCGAGAAGGCCCTGCAGTGAGTGTGCCGGTGACGAGCGGCGCGCGGGCGTCCCGCCGTGGCCTGGACGGCCGTCACAGCAACGGCGATCACCCGGCTGCCACATCGCGGCGTGGGTCGAGGCCGAACCGGCGCGGGATGCGCCGGGCCGCCACGTCCACCGTGAGCCGTGCCGTCTCATGGCCGTCCTGCGCCGCCATCCGGTCGGCCGAGGGGTGAGGACCACCCGGCGCTGCGGGCGGTCCGGAGGCGGACCTCAGCCGGTGCGCGTCCTGGACCCGCAGTTCGGTTGAGGTCGCCCTATTCGGCGCGGCGCGCTTTGTGCCGGTCGACGTCGAAGCGCGCCCGGGTGGGCAGTTCGGTCAACCCGGTGCACTCGCGTGCGTGCGCCACAGGGCCGCGACACAGCGCCTGCAGGGCTGGGGCGGGTGTGGCGTGATCCGTCAGCGTGACAGCGACGTCGAGCCGCGGGTGCGCCGGGCGTCCGGTCATATGGGCGCCCGCCCGCGCGACGCCCGGCAGAGCGCCTGCTTCGGCCGCGACGGCTTCACCGAGTGCGCTGCCCCGCAGTTCGACACCATCGGGCGGAGGCGTTCCGCCCAGGTGCACCGAGCCGGCACGATGGCGACGGAACTGAGCGAGCAGCCACAGGAGAGCCAGGACGGTCGCCAGGGTGAGGGCGGCGATGACGGCGGGCCACCACCACCAGCCCTGGTCGCTCCAGCGGGTCCGGTCGGCGTTGCTGAGCAGGACGTCGTCGGACGTGGTCAGCGGCCAGCCGGCGGGCAAAGCCACGTGGAGCCGGCGGTAGACGTCAAGGCCGGCGGTGAGGATCAGCAGCCCGCCACCCAGCAGCACCAGGCCGCTGATGGCCAGGAGGAGGCGGTTGAGTGTGGATCGGCCGTTCATGGCGCACTCCCGGGGCGTCAACGGGTGTGGTGTCGCAGGCGGATCGCCAGCCGTGGGGCGTGTGCCAGGGCGAGCTGGCGGCACTGGTCCCGCAGAGCCTGGGTGAGGTCCTCGCGGACGGTCTCCGGGTCGCGGAAGCGGACCTCCGCCCAGGCGATGATGCGGCGGCGTCCGACCCGGACCTTGGCTCGGGCTATGCCGGGGACCCGCATCGCGGCATCGCGTAGCACCAGTTCGGCTCCCCGGCGGTCCAGCCAGGCCTGCAGTCCGGAACAGCCGTCGGGGGCCCGTAGCGGCAGCATTCGACGCAGGCCTGGGGTGAGTGCGAGGAAGAGCAGCCACAGACCGAGGAGGACGGCGACGGCGGCGCCGAGCAGCATCCACAGGTCGTCGATCGGGCGGCTGGCCAACTCGTCGGCGAGACCGGTGCGCCACGCCCCGGCGGGCTGCCCGGCGCGCACTGCGATCACGTCGTACAGCGTCACCCCGAAGGCGCAGGCTGCCACCAGAGCCAGCACGGTGGCCGGGATGCGGCGTGCCGACCACAGGCGAGGTGATTTCACCCCTCGGCTGTCGCGCGCCGGCGACCTCGCCGCGGGAGCACGGATGCCGGGTCGGCCCGAGTCCGCGTCTTGTTCGGTCGTGGGCCGCGGTGCATGGCGACCGGGCGGTGCGGTGCGGGAGGGGAGAGTCATGGGGGGTTCCTTGATCGGTGCGTGACGATCGGCTGGTTGCGTGCGGCGATGAGGCGGCTGGGGTCACTGAACGCGCCCGGGGCCGCCGAAAGTGGCCAGGCGCCGGATGGTCAGCGTGACGTCGCGGACGTCCAGCCCCGTCAGTCGGGCCACCCCTTCGGCGACCTCGTGCTGCAGCCGCCGGCAGGTGACAGCGATGTCAGCGGGGTAGGGGAGGTCCACCGTCAACGCCAGTTGTGCCGTCTCGCCGTACGTGGTCGCGCGGGCACTGGGTGCGGACAGATCCGCGCCCGCCCGTCGGGGGCCGATGAGCCGGTGGAGCGTTTCGCTTGTGACGCGAGTGGCGATGCGGGCTACGACCCGGTCGGGTATCGCCGTCGCGCCACGCACGGCAGGCGGCGGGAGGCTCTGGCCGTCGTCCGTAGACCCTTCACGCGGGCGCTCGGGTGATTCGGCGGGACCAGCGGTGCTGCTCACGGTGACCGCCGTCCGGCCACGTCCCGCCGCCGGGTGAAGACATCGGCATCGCCCTGCAGGACGAGGCCTGCGGCCAAACCGATCGCGCCCAAGGCCGCCACCAGGAGGAAAGCCCAGAAGCCGCCGAAGTAGCCGGCGAATCCCAGTGCCATGCCGGCCGCCAGCCCTACTGTTGCTGCATTCATTCTCCCTCACCTGTCCTACGCTGACGTTCGCCATCGCTTCAGGGCGTGTGCTTCGTTCCCGGCCGGGGCGGCCGGGAAGGCAGACGTCACGTGTCGCCGGACGTCATCGGACGCGGCCTTCGGCCGGTTCGCCCTCGGCTTCCTCGTCGGGCAGCTTCACGTCGTCGACGACGAGGTTCACCTCGACGACCTGCAGTCCGGTCATGCGCTCCACGGCGGAGATGACGTTGACACGGACCTCACCGGCCACCTCGACGATGGGGTATCCGTACTCGACGACGACATCGAGGTCCAGTGCGGCCTGGCTCTCGCCGACCTCCACGCTGACGCCCTGGGTGATGCTGGTGCTCCCGGCTCCGGGGACGCGTTCGCGCATGGCGCCGATCGCGCGGGCCATGCCCGCACCGAGCTTGTGGATACCGGGCACCTCGCGGGCAGCGGTTCCCGCGATCTTCGCGACCACGTTGTCGGCGATGGTGGTCTTGCCCCGCGTTTCGGGGGACGCGTCGGTGCCGGTGGGTCCCTTGAGCTTGCTACCGGTCCTGGGGGAGCCGTCCTGCCCATTGGTGGGACGGCGATCGGTGGTCTCCGTCATGGCTATCGCCTCGATCAATCGCTGCGGACACCGGTGCGGCGCCTGTCAACAGATTGGACACACCCCAAAGGCAAAACGTCACACATCAGGAGAACCGACATCAAGCATCAAAAGTCGGGCACGTGTAACACCGCAGGGAGGAGGTGCGGTCATGAGGCACGGCGGCCCCGGCGCTCCCTCGAGCCAAGCAGCAGCCGGCTCCGGCCCCTCCGTGCAGCCGCTCGCCCAGGCCAGGGCCGACACCTTGCAGTACGCACCGGACGATCTTCTGGCGACGCGCGCCGGGGAAGGCGATGACGAGGCCTTCGCGATCCTGGTGCAGCGCCACAGCCGGCCCTTGCTCGCCTTGGCATTCCACACCCTGGGCAACGCCCAGGACGCCGAGGACGCCGTCCAGGACGCATTCGTCAGCGCCTGGAGACGCCTGCCCGAGTTCCGCCACGCCTCGGCGTTCAGTACCTGGATGTACCGCATCACCGTCAACCGCTGCTTGAACGCCCTGCGCCGCCGCCCGGTCCCGGTACCGTTGAACTCGGTGGCCGAACCCGCCGCCCCCGGCGTGCGCAATTCACCCGCGCGGGCCGCGGAACAAGACGCCCTCACCGACGCGCTGGTGAACGCTCTTGCCGCGCTGGAACCGAGGCAGCGGATCTGCTGGATCATGCGGGAACTCCATGGCCTGTCCTATGCGCAGATCGCCCACGCGACCGGCACCTCCCAGCAGACGGTCCGCGGGCGGCTGTATCGATCTCGGACAGCCCTGAAGGAGGCGCTGGGCCCATGGCAGTAGACGACCAGCCTCCCCCGCCGCCGCAAGAGCCGGCAGAGAACTCGGCTCTCGACGAGGTCCGGCTGCGCACCGGTGACGAGGTGCTCACGTGTGGGCGAACCCTCCGCCACGCCTGGGAGCAGGCCAGGGACACCAGCCACCCCGCCGATCCCCACATCGCCGGCTGCCCTTACTGCCGCGACGCGATCGAAGGGCTCGCGGCATTGGACCAGGCGACCAGAGCGCTACGAGACCAGGAACCACCCAGCACTCACAGACTCGTCTCCCGCATCATGGACATCGTTCGTGACGAAGTGCGACGAGGACCCCTGCTTCGCCTCGACGACCCCACACGCACTCTGCAGATCGCGGAGCAGACCGCCGCCGCCGCTCTGCGGCGCGCAGCAGATCAGGTTCCCGGCGTCACCACAGCCAGTTGCCACCTCGCCCCTGCCGAACCAGGAGAAGGCGTGCACGCGAACATGACCATAGCCGCCGGTTTGAACCGCCCTCTTCCGGAGACGGCCGAACACGTACGCCGTGCGGTAGCAGAAGCCGCCGACCACGAACTGGGGCTGGTGCTGGCATCCATCGACATCAAGGTGATCGAGGTTGCCCCCACGCCCGAAACGCCGTACTTCCCGGGCCCCGCCCACCATGCATCGGACGAGAACCCATGACCGCCTGCAGCCCTGCACGCATTCGCCACGCCACCGCTGAGGCCGCACTGGCCGTCAACGGCGTCCTCGCCCTACAGCCCAGCCTCGCGAGCCGTCTCGCCCATGCCGCCTCACGCGCGATCCCGGGAACCACGGACGACGGCATCACCTCACCCTCGTCAGGGGTCCTCGTCCACCATGACCCGGACCACTCCGTCTGGCAGGTGGAGATACGTTGCGTTCTCGCCAAGGGGCACCGAGCCGTTGACGTCGCCCGCACGGTCCACGACCGGGCCCGTACCTCCCTGGCCCCTCTCCTTGCACCTCACGACACCGCAAACGCCCTCCGTGTGACCGTGACCGTCACTCAGATCACCAAAGCACCAGCTGACACAAGACCCCGTGATGACGACGTCAAAGGCTCCCGCCTCGAGATGCCGCCTACTCCCTTTCCGCGATGACGTACATCCGGCAACGGCCGGTACCGTCCGGCAGGTCCACCATCGAGCTGCTTGCGTTCTTTGGCCGGCTCGGCGCGTTCGGCGGTCTTTCCGACGTCGTGGTGCGTGGCGCCGTGCCCGTTCTCGGAGCCAGGCGGTCGTCCAGGGCCGTCCCGTGTGGGTTTCGGTGCGGCCGCGGAGCCGACCGGTCGGCGAATTCCTGGAGTCGGCCGGCCGATGACCTGGGGGGCGTCGTCCGCCCGGCCCAGCCGGACCGCGTCCAGGAGAGCGACCCCGACGCTTCACGTCCCGGCACATCGACGGGCAAACGCATGGGCAGCGGCCGCTCTCCTGTACTTCGTGAGTCGACCTCTCGAAGCGTGGAGAACGGCCGTTCCCGCTGCCCCGGGGAAAGTCCGCAGGACGGGTGACCCGCGAGGGTGAGCGTCGAGCTCAGGCAGCTGAGGGCTTGCCAAGCCGGTCCGTCGGCAGGTGACGGGTGGACGGGAAACCGGCGAGCGCGATGCCGGCGGTGGCGAGGACGGCGGCTTTGAGGCTGCCGAGCTGCGCGTCGGCGTACTCGGCCACGAGAGCGTCGATCTCAGGCTTGGCCAGACCGGTGCGCTCTGCCGCGGCTCGCACCTGGTCGGTGCCGACGAAGCTGACGCCCGTCTCGATGGTGATGCCGACCTGCTGACGTGCCGCGCTGGAGATCTCCGGGTTGCCTTCGATCCGCGCAGTGAACACGTGCACGAGTGACCCGATGAGAAGCGAGCCGATGAGGGCGGTTCCCAGGGAGGAACCCAGGTTCTGAGCGGTGTACTGCAGACCGCCGACCTCGCTGCGCTCCGACTCGCCGACGCTGGATTGGACGACGTTGCCGAGCTGGGAGGCGAGCAGGCCCATACCCGTGCCGAGCAAGGCCATCGCCCATGCGAACGAAAGGTCTTTGAGGGATGGGGTGATGGTGGCCAGCAGCCAGAGAATCGCCGCGATGAGAACCAGCAGAGCAGTACGGACCACCGTGCGGGGCGAGGCGATCCTGCCGAGCAGGGGGCCGCTCATGGAGACCACGAGCATGCTGATCGACACGGGTAGCAGCCGCAGCCCGGTCTCGAAGGCGCTGAGTCCCTGGACGATCTGAAGGTACAGAGGGATGACGAAAAACAGGCCCAGCAGGACGAGGTTCTGACTGAGCAACGCGGCAAGACCGGCCCGCAGAGCGGGCACGCCGAACAACGAGAAGCGCACGAGGGGCTCATGCTCATGTGCCTCCCGCTGTCGCTCCCACCACCGGAACAACCACAGCACGACGGCGCCGGCAGCGATGACGAAGACGGTGAGGGAGAAGCCGAAGACGGTCACGGGGGAGTTGCGGGGCCGCAACCAACCCCAGTTGCTGCTTTGCAGGACGCCCAGCACCACCAAGGCCAGGCCGACGGTGGACAGCACGGCCCCGACCTTGTCGAGATGCGGTCTGGAGCCGCGGTGGGGTTGTTCCTCGATCCAGCGCATTCCCCAGAGGATGGCCGCCACCAGCACGACCTCGGCCGCGAAGACCAGACGCCAGGTCAGGTAGGTGGTGACCCAGCCGCCGACCAAAGGCCCGACTGCGATACCGGCTCCGGCCAGGCCGCCCACGACCCCGTAGGCGACGGCCCGGTCCCGGCCCTGGTATGTTCCGGCCACGAGGGCGGCAAGTGCCGGAAGGACGAGCGCCGCGCCGAGTCCCTCGATCACGGACCAGCCGACGGTGAGCACCCACAGGACCGGGGCCACAGCCGTGAGGGCGGAGCCCGTGGCATACACGATCAGGCCGACGCCGAACACCCTGCGGCGTCCGAGCATGTCCCCGAGTTTCCCGCCCGTGATCATGAGGGCTGCCATGACCAGGGTGTAGAGGGTGATGACGGCCTGGATCGAGGTGACGTCGGTGTCGAAGTCCTCCACCAACTGGCTGATCGAGACGTTCATGACGGAGGTGTCGAGAACCATCAGGAACTGCGCGGTACCGAGGATGATCAGAGCCCGCCATCGCCTCACCGCTTACACCTCCAGAGCCTCCGGTGTGCGTCACGGCTTGTCCGCGCGACCCCTCCGGTCACCATGAAGCAGACATATACCTGATTCGGTGCAGCGGAAAACGGATGTCCCGCCGGACCGCCCCCGAGCCGCCGGAATCTGCTTCCGTCCAACCCGAGTCGCTCAGCGCAGGATCTTCTCCTTGGCACGCCGGAATTCCTCGTCCGTGAGGTCGCCCTGGGCCCTGATCTCGGAGAGCCTCGCGAGTTCGTCCATCGTGCTCGGCTTGGCGGCGCCGGCGGTCTCGCGGATGTAGCTGTCGAAGGCCTGCTGCTTGGCCTTCGCCTGCTCCGCCTCACGAAGACCCATGCCCTTGCCGCGGGCGATGAGATACGCGAAGACGCCGAGGAAGGGCAGAACAAGCACGAAAATGGACCACCCCGCCTTGGCCCACCCGTTCAAGGAGTCGTCACGGAAGATGTCCATCCAGATCCGGACGAGAAGGAAGATCCATACGACCCACAGGAAGACCCACAGCATGGTCCAGAAAGCGCCGAGCAGTGGATAGTCGTAGGCCAGGTTCACATGACCAGTCATGTCGCTTCTCCTCTTGCATGCCGGAGCTCATCACGGTCAGCACCCGGCACCCCACGACAACGCGGGGGCGTCCGAGGTCGGATGAGCAGGCGCCGAGGGGCGAGGCCCCGAGCATCGCACCCGAGGCCTCCACGGCGCCGTCCCTCTGCCGGCTGCCGCCGGTGTCAGATCTCCGTCTCGCTCACGAGGTCGGCGAAGCCGAGTGCGCGCAGCACGCTGCCTGCCGCGTCCACCACTCGCGCACTGCCGACGATCGGCGCGATGGCCACACACACGGCCTTGGCATCCTCGACGGTCAGTCCGGCCTCCTTCGCCACGCTGAGATTCGCCACGTACGAAGCCGGGGCCGCATCCATCGCTACGAGCGCAGCGAGCCGGACAAGGTGGTACGTACGTTCGTCGAGGCCAGAGTTCGGCAGCGTCTCGATGTTCATGCGCGCGATCTGCTCGAAGACTGGCCACTCACCATGCGCCATCGCACCCAGGGTGCGCTCGGGGGCTTCTGCTGTCATGATCGGCGACCTTCTCGTTCGGTGCGTCATTGGACACACATGTGGGGTCATCCGCAGCACTTTGGGCCCATGCATCACAGATGTCCCATCTAGTACCTTCTGAGTGATTCCTCCCTGTTGTGGTCGTAAACCCCAGGGGGTGAACCGCCGGTGGGCCCTCGTGCACGACCGCCGGCGGTCCTCGCACAGCACAGGATGCCGATGCGTGGTGGGATCGGGGTGGTCTCGGGCGGCTCCCCGGCGGCCGTCGGGGAACTTCGCCCCCCCAGTCCGAGCAGATCGGGCGCCTGGCCCTGGCGCTCGGCCTCGCGTTGCTGCTCGGCCTGGTGCCGGGCGCGGCGTGGGCGGCGTCCTTGCGGGGGGTGCCGCCCGCGTCGGTGAGGGTCTGCATCCGGTCGCGGCCGAAGCGCCGGAAGACGGCTCCGGCCGGGCCGCTCCGAGGGCAGTGGAGCCGGGAGCGGCATCGGCGAACGTTACCCCGCGCAGCCGCCGGCTCAGGTGGGAATCAGCTCCGTGGTCGTCACCGATACCGCGCGCCGTCTGTCACCAGCGGCAGGCGGAGCGGAGTCGATGCCACCGCCTCCGCGTCCCGTGGCAGGAGCCCGGCTCAGTGGCCGTCACAGGGCTCCGGCATCCCGTGCCGTCCAGACGCTCGGGTAGATCGGCCGGAAGCCGAGTTCCCGGCGGATCCGCTGGTTGGACGTGATCCCGAACCACGGGTCGGGGTCCGCAAGCTCGTGGATCGCGGCGGGCACGTCGACGCCGTTGAGCTGGTACAGCTCGACCGTCGTGACGGGAGCGTCATCGGCGATGTTGTAGATCCGGCCGGCGATACCCGGCGCGTACAGCAGACGCATCAGTCCCTGGGCGACGTCCGCGTGGTGGGCCATCTGCAGGCGCTGGTGCGGTGCCCAACGGGCGGCCCAGGTCAGGACGTTGGCGAGGTGCGGGTCGCCCTCGCCGTAGACGAAGGGGAGCCGCCCGATGCGTACGTCCAGGTCCTCGAGTGCGAGCAGTTCGCGCTCGGCCTCGGCCTTGGACGCGGGGTAGGCGCCCCACATCGCGCCGCCCGGCCGGCTCTCGTCCTCCTCGGTCAGCGGGCGGCCCCGCCCGACGCCGTACACATTGTTCGTGCTGACCTGCACGAACCGCTGCACGCCGGCGGCCTGCGCGGCGCGGCCCAGAGCCACCGCGGCGTCCCGGTTGACGGCCCACGCCTCCTCGTCCGGTACCCCGCGGAAGGAGGCGGCGACGTTCACGACGGCGTCCACGCCGGCGAGCGCCTTGCCGAGGGTCTCCTCGTCGCGCATGTCCCCTACGGCGAGCTGGGCGCCCAGCTCCGCGAAGCGCTCGCCGCGGGCGGCGTACCGCACCAGGACTCGCACCTGCTCGCCCGGCTGTCGCTGGGCCAGCAGCCTCGGCACGAAGCGGCGTCCAACCTGTCCCGTCGTGCCGGTCACCAAGGTCAGCATGATGTGCTCCTCACGCACTGTGTCACCTGTCGTCGACGACCACCCTCGGCGGATGCGGAAGCGACCGGGAGAGACCTTTCGATCAGGGGATCGGGAGTCCCTGGATGAGCCGGACGGCGTCCCGCACCCTGGAGAGGTGAACCGACCCGAACTCGCCGACTTCCTGCGCCGCGCCCGCGCCCGCCTGGACCCCTCCGACGTGGGTCTCACGGCAGGCGCCCGCCGCCGTACGCCGGGGCTGCGCCGCGAGGAGGTCGCCCAGCTGGCCGGCATGTCCGTGGACTACTACACGCGGCTGGAACAGTCCCGGGGCCCGCGCCCGTCCCGCCAGATGCTCACCGCGCTGGCCCGCGCCCTGCGCCTGACGGAGGACGAACGCGACCACCTCTTCCACCTCACCGGTGAAGAGCCGCCGCGCCGGGAGGCGACCAGCACGCACGTGCGCCCGGGCCTGCTCCTGGTGCTGGACCGTCTGCACGACACCCCGGCGATGGTGGTGACCGACTGCGGCGAGGTCCTGGCCCAGAACGCGCTGTCGCGGGCGCTGAGCGGAGACGTCCTCGCCCGTCCGCCCCGAGAACGCAACATGATCCGCCGTTTCTTCCTGGACCCGGCGACCCAGGAGCTGTTCCCGCCCGAGGACCGCCCGGAGCGTGCCCGCGAGCAGGTCGCCGGTCTGCGAGCGGTGGCCTCGGCCCGCCCCACGGACCTTGAACCTGCCTCCCTCGTCGCAGAACTGTGCGCCGCCAGCAAGGAGTTCGCCGACCTCTGGGACGAACACGAGGTCGCCGTACGTCGCGCCGCCACGAAACGCTTCCGGCACCCGGCGATCGGCATCCTCGAACTCGACTGCGAGATCCTCGTCACCTCCGACCACAACCAGCAGCTCGTCATCCACACGGCCCGCCCGGGCACGGAGTCGTACGAGCGCTTGCGGTTGCTGCGGGTGGTGGGCTTGCAGGACCTGACGCCGACGAGTTCCTGACCGTGTGCGCGCCAGCCTGCCCGGCCTTGTTCCGGTAGCGTCGCGCCCGTTGGCCTGGTGCCGTCCGGGTGCCGCTGCCTCCGGGCTGTCCTGCCTTCGGCCAGGTACCCGCCTGCTCTCTGAGAGGGTGCGCGCAAGCCCTTGCACGCGGGACGGCGACGTGGTCCTGGCTCGGGCGCGAGCGGGCCGGTGGGCGGTCGGGCCTGCTCAATCGGTGAGGGGGGTCCAACCGTCGCGCGCGTACCAGTAGCGCGGCAGGCCCCCGATGCCGCTGGTGCGGAACGCATGGCCGTGGTCGTCGATGCGTTCGGTGCCGGTGCGGCCTTGCGAGGACCAGTCGAGTTCCAGGTACCAGCGGCAGTCGCACGCGGCGGTTCGGGCGTCGACCAGCAGTACCTCCGGGTCCTTCGAGGACACCCGGTAGGGCATGCGCATTGCCGGGGTGCTCGCTTCGTGCTCACTTCCCTGGACCGGGTGGGCGATCGGCCGGCGCATGTCCAGGTCCACGGCGAACGAGCGGGGGGTGATGTCGCTGCCACAGCCCTGGCCTGTGGAATAGACGGTGCCCTTCACCGGGTCGGCCCGTCCCACGACGCGGACCCGCAGCGCTTCCAGGACGACGGCCGCCTCGGTGCGCCCCTGCACGGAAATGCCCACGAGTGTGTGGCCGCCGTGCACCGCGCCTTGTGTACGTGCCCATGGGGCGGCGTCTTGTGGGGCCGGGGGTGGCGGCACCTGCCCGGGCGCCTTGTCGATGACGTAGTCGTGCTGGCAACCGAGTTCCCAGAGCTGGGAGTCGGCGGTCCAGGTGAGGGGCGGGGCGGCGGGCACGGCCGTGGCGGAGGGGTTCGTGGACGGGCCCGGCGAAGGGTCACCCGCAGCAGCGGGCGCCTCCGGCGAGGGCGCACCGGTCGATCGGCGCCGCGTGGCGGAGGCGGGTACGGACGGTGTCGTGGAGGTCTGCCGTGCGCCCGCGGTCTTCGCGGTGGCCGTGCCGGACGCCTGGTTGTCACCGGTGGTCCAGGGGAGCCCGGACGGCAGGGCGGACAGGCTGACCAGGGCGGCGATCAGTGCGGTCACGGCGGCTGCGGTGACCGCCATGCGGCGCCAGGGCCAGGGCTGTCGCGCGGCGGGGCGTGACGCTGCCACGGGCGCCGGGTCGGCGGCTGCCGCAGGCAGCGGGCCGGCGGCTGCCGCGGGAGCAGGTTCGGCCGCCCCACCGGCCGAGAGGGCCTCGCCGCCGGCCTGGCGGGCTCCGGCGTCTTCCGGCAAGGACGTGGCCGCAGTCCGGGACCGTTGCCGTGCCGCCACCGCCAGGACCCACCGCCGGTGCAGCTCGATCCGTTCGGCCGTACTGGCCTGGCACATCGCGGCGAACCGTTCCACAGGTGCGAAGCCGAGCGGTACGGCGTCCCCCGCGCAGTACCGGTGAAGCGTCGAGGCGTTCATGTCGAGGCGGCGGGCGAGTGCCGCGTAACTGCGGCCCGTGCGGGCCTTCAGCTGCCGCAGCAGCGCCGCGAATTCCTCCACCTCGTCCTGGGCCGGCACCGCTTCCCCTCCCCGCCACGCGCCCCAGGACGGCATCCCAGGCACTCCCTGTAAGGAGAGGTCAACAGGCCTGGGACGGTTCCACCGTTGCGGATGGTGCGCCGTCCGTTGTGCCCGGACGGTGCTGCCGCCGACGCTCGTGGTGTCGCCGGAGCCGCCCCGCACCACGAGGGTCGAGGAGGCCGCCCGCACTGCGACGCACATCCGAACCCATCGAATCGGGGGAGCTCACCGATGAACAGCAACACGACCGCCCGCAAGCACGTCCGCCGCACCGCTTTGATCGCCGGGCTGGTCGCCGCCGTGGCCCTCCCGCTGGGGCTCACCGCGTCGGCACGGGCGTCCGTCCCTGCCCCCGGCAAGGCAGCCGCCGTCGCGCCGCGGTCGGTCAGCGGCACGCCCGGCCAAGCGATGACCCGGGTCGCCGACTTCTACGGCGCGTACATCGACGCGAAGGGCGACTACGAGGACCCGGACGCCGCCCTGGCCACGGTGCTTCGCACGCACTACCTGACGGTCGACTTCGCCCAGCGGCTGACGGCCTGGGAGGAGGAGAACGGGACGGACGGCGTCCTGCGTGCCCAGAACGTGCCGGCGCGCTGGACGGTGACCGACAACGGCGCTGTCGGCAACGGCCACGAGGTCATCGTCACACTGACCTTCGGCAGCGAGGGGACGACGCAGAGGACCAGGCTCTTCGTGCTGCTGGAGCGATACGACCGCATCGCCGACATCAGCACCGCGAGCAGCCGCTGACGGCACGGCATCGATGAGCCGCGGGCATGTGCCCTCACCGGTCGCCACCGCAGGACCTCTGCGCCGATCGACGAGGCGGTGCCCCGCACCAGCTGATCGACACCCGGGTCTGGGCCTGCTTCCGCGGCTCGGACGGTCGAGGTCGCCCGCCACCGGTCCGGGGCCCCGCCCCATGGGGCCCCGAACCGGCCGGTGCGCCGAGGCGGCCGGACCGAGGCATCGGCTCAGCGCCGGGGGCGGGCGCGAACAGAGCCGGGCGACCGGTGGGATCAGCGGGCCGCCCAGGCCTCCACCGCGGTCGTCACCGGCGCCCCCGTCAGCGCCGACTCGTCGACGGCCAAGGCGAGCAGATGGTCCTGGCAGCCCTCGGCCAGCGGATACGGTTCCGGGCCGGCGTCCCGGACCCATGCGCCCGTACGGCACAGCAGGTCCACCACGGCGAGGTCGTCCTCGGACAGGCTCGCGCCCAGATAGTCGTTGCGCCACACAACCCGTCCGTCGAACGAGATGTGGTGCATCTCCGCCCCTTCGAGGTTGAGGTCGGTGCCGGTGCGGCGACGCACCAGCGGGGACTCCACCGGTGTGCGCGGATCGGCCATCCGCACCACCGTGTCGTCCACGATCTCGCCGAGCGAGCCGCGCACCACGATCCGGCGGGCGCGCAGCGGATTCCACCACTGGTTGTCCGTGAAGTCGTACAGGCCCGTGCGGGCCCCGCCGAAGTCCAGGAGAGCGAGAGTGGTGACGGCGTCCTTGGGCGTGAGGTCGTCCGACCAACCGCCGGGGGACAGCGGGTCGGCGAGCGGGGCGGTGAAGGCGCGGGCCGTCACCGTCACGGGCCCGCAACCGACATCCAGCGTGTGCCGGATCAGCGACATCGCGTGATACATGTGGGTCGAGGACACCTGGACGGACGTGACCTCGCCGATCACCCCTTCTTGTACGAGGGCGATCCGAGCGGCGTGGCCGGGCATCCGTGTGTACTGCTCCGCGACCTGGACGAGTCCTCCGCCCCCGGCGCGCGTCGCGCCTCCCACGGCATCCCACAGGTTGCGAAGCCCGTTCACGTCGGGCGCCGGCGGTGTCTCCGCGAGGACGGGCACCTCGTGCCCGACGAGTTCCCGCACGACCTGGGGCGTCACCTCCCACGGCACCGACGGGATCACGAACTCCGGCTTCCTGTCGCACAGTTCACCGACCGTCCGGAAGGCGGGAACCCCCCACTCCGTCTCCACCCGGGCGGCTCGTTCGGCTGAGCGCGTCACCACGCCGGCCACCGCCAGCCGTTCGGGCAGTGCCCTCGCCAGCCGGGCGAAGAACTCGGCCCGCCAGCCAGTGCCCACGATGCCGAACCGTATGGGTGTCGCGCTCACGTGTCCGCTCCTTCCGCGTCCGGGGCGCGAGTCTAACCCGGCGACCTGTACCACGTGCCGACGCGACGGCGCACCCGCCCGGGGCGGCAGCCTGCCGCCGACCGCGCTGTCTCGCGTCGTTCCCGGCACACGACGACCGCGCGGGCCGGGCGGCCCTTGTGCGGCAGCGGGCGGCGCACCTCGGGCCCCCGTGCCGTGGCGGCGGGGGCCGTCCTTCAAGAGGCGTCCAAGATCGTCAACGGGTGCTCAGAAGAAACTGATCCCGCCGGGGCCACCGACACCGCCGGGGCCGCCCGGTCCGAAGACGCTACCGCCACCGCCGCCGGCCTTTCCGCCGTCGCCGCCGTCGCCGAAGACGCTGTTCCCGCCGAAGCCTCCGTTGCCGCCGCCACCGCCGGCGCCGAAGACGCTGTCCCCGCCGGAGCCCGCGCTGCCGCCGTTGCCGGCGTTGCCGAAGACGCTGCCGCCGCCGGACCCGCCGTTGCCGCCCCTGCCCCCGTTGCCGAAGACGCTTTCGCCGCCACCGCCACCGCCACCGCCGCCACCGCCGGGACCGAACACACTGCCGCCACCGGCCCCGCCGGACCCGCCGGACCCCGCGTTGCCGAAGACGCTGCCGCCGCCGGAACCGCCGGAGCCGCCGGACCCGCCGGGGCCGAAGACGCTGCTGCCGCCCGCGCCGCCCTCGCCGCCCTTTCCACCGTCGCTCACCACACCTGCCGCGGCGGTGGTGCTCCTGCTCATGTCCACCGTCGCCGCCGAGGCCGGCAGAGCGATGGCCCCGGAGATCACGCCAGCCGACGCGAACAGCACCACCGCTCGCAGTCCACGGCGCGCCGGACGGACCTGACCTGAACCCTGAGTTTTGTGAAACATGACGTAACTCCTTGGAGGGGGGAGGGAAAGGGAATGCCGGAGGAACATCCGGGCCGGCGACGGGAACGCCTGAGCGGGAAGTTCCTTCGGGCTGGGCCTGCCGGTATGTCCAGTCCCGCGAGGCCCGCATCTCCAGTAGGCCTGGCCGCAGCGCCCGGGTCACGTTCCGACAACACGGGACTTGACGTGAGCCGATGGAGAGGCCAAAATTCCGGGCCCGAAGACCCCGGTCGCCACGTCACCGCCGGCCGGTTCGCCGTCTCGACACTCGCAGACCTCGCGGGGAACGACGGCGGTGGTCACCGCGCACCGGCGCGGCTCCGCCCCTGTACGTGCGCCGCGCCTCCGCCCGACCACGGGCCGCGCGGCGGCCGCGACCCGCGCCGGAAGATCACGCCGGTCCGGCCTTGACGCAGAACGCCTGCGGGCCCCGGGGATCGTGTGACCGGGGAGCCGCGCGGCGGCCGCGCGCTGCCGCCCGATCCAGGATTTGCTTGACGTATCAAGTAATGCTTTGATGGCGTACGAGGGGTTCGCCCCTCGGTGGGGTCGCTCCGCCACCTGGCCGGGGAGGCCGGACGCGACATCGCGAGTCGGACTCGTCATGCCCGGCCCGGGCCCGGCAGAACCGCGTCGCGCTCTCCCGGATCGCCGTTCGCCTGCGTCACGGTCAGCCTTGCCCGCAAGCGGTGCTCGCGGGCCGACGCGCTCCGCGGAGCGCGTCGGCGGGGGCTCCTCCTCGCGCCGTCCCGCCGTCCCGCCGTCACTCGTTCTCGATCAGGAATCCATCGTGTACATAGCCGCTGTCATCCTCAGCGTTCTGCTCGCCCTCGTCTTCCTCGCCGCCGGCGCTCCCAAGGTGCAGCTCAAGGGCGCTGTCCCGGACGGCCTGATCCAAAAGGGGCTCAGCTCCGGTCTGGTCCGCTTCGTGGGACTCGCCGAGGTAGCCGCAGCTGTCGGGCTGGGCGTCGGCATCTGGTGGCAGCCGCTGGGGATCGCCGCCGCGGCCGGAACGGTCGTGGTGCTCATCGGTGCGATCAGCTTCCATGCCAAGAAGGGCGAGTACAGCGACAGCGCCACCCGCGGCGCAGCGATCACCCCCATCGTGCTGCTGCCTGTGGCCGTGGCCGCGGCTGTGACTCTGGCCGCGTCGTTGTGACGTCCTCCCGGGCCTCAGGGCCCGGGAGTCGACGTCGACCGCCGTGTCGATGTCCCGGCATGCGGCGGCTCGGGCCTCCTGGGCGCCCCATCATGGCGTGGCGGTCGCGGCGTGCGCGCTGGTATCAGGCCGCGCTGCCGGAGCAGCCGGTCCATGGCGGGCCGTGGCGTCGAGCAGCCCCGCCGCTCGCGATGCACGAGTTCGTCAGGCGTCGGCCAGGAGGGGGTCGTAGGGGGTGCTTGCGCGGCGGCCCGACATGAAGGAGAGGAAGTCGCCCACGAAGGCGCTCCGGCCGTAGGCGCCGTCGGTGGTGGTCAGGTCGCGGTGGAAGGCGGTGCGGAAGAGTGCGCGGTACTCGTCGGCGTCGATGGCTCCGCTGCCGTCCTTGTCGGTGACGTCGAAGAGGACCTCCGCGACACGGATGAGCGCCGGTCCGGCGAGGGAGGGGACGGCGGCGGCGTACTCGCCGACGCTGACGCGGCCGTCGCCGTCGGTGTCGAGGGCGGCCTGGAGTTCGCGCCACCAGGCGGCGAAGGCGTCGTAGAGCCGGGTCTCCTCGGGTTCGTCCAGGTCGAGGCGGGTGGCCAGTTCGCGGGCCATGGCGGCAAGGTCGGGCCAGTCGAGGTGGCCGTCGCCGGTCTGGTCCAGCACCTGGCGGAAGAACTGCTCCGCCGACCGCCGGCTCTGCCCTGTGTCCGGCGAAGGCGCCGGGTCCGGTGCGGGGCCGGCGTCGCCGCCCAGTGGTGTCAGGAGGCGCAGCAGGGCCGATGCCCGCTTCATGCGGGCACGCACAGCGGCCACGGTCCGGGCGCGGGGGTCGTCGCTGCCGGGTGACAGGGACAGGACTTCGATGATGCCTTCGGCGCTGATCAGGCCCTCGGGCAGGAAGCGGCCGAGTCCGGCGGCGAGGTAGGCGCCCTGCATCAGGGCCTGGGCGCCGGGCATCTCGGGCAGGCCGGCCCGGCGCCGGTACGACTCGGGGAGCGAGGCGACGGTGATCGTGCCGAGAAGCGGTCCGGCGACGGCCCGGCCGGCCGCCCACAGTGTCGGCATGCCCTTGAGCAGTGCCGGAGCGGGCAGGTGGTCGAAGAGCCGGTAGAGGATGACGCGGGCCGCCTCGGTGTTCTCCAGCTCGTTCTCGACGACGGTGTCGAAGTACCGCCAGAAGTCGTGCAGTTCCTCGGGAAGTTCCCCGGCGTCGCCGTCGAGCGCGGCGAGGTACGCGCGGTACTCCGCGTACATCCCCTCCATCGTGTCCTGGTCGAGCGGCTGGCCGCTCAGCCGGCACATGGTGACCGCGCTCTCGAAGAGGGTGGCGACCACCCAGGCGCGGGCCTGGCGGTCCATCGCGTCGTAGGCGCGCCCGCGGGAGTCGGCGCCGCTCATGCGGGAGTGCAGCCGGTTGAGCCGGGCGGCCTCCCGTTCGCGCACCGCCGGATCGGCGTCGAACATGCGCCGCATGCTGAGGAAGGTGTTGCGCAGCCGGCGCCAGGGGTGGGTGGTGAAGGTGGAGTTGTCGAGGAGGGCGGCGCCGATCTGCGGGTGAGCGGCCTCCAGCACGGTGGCGCGGATCATGGCGAGCGCCCAGCGCGGGTCGTCGAAGAAGGCGCTGAACCGCGACTGCGGGCCGAGCAGGGGCTGTTCGTCGGCCGTTCCCGTGGGTCCGGTCGTCATGGCGGATCTCCGATCGTGCGGGGCGGTACGCCGCCGAAGCGGCGGTCGCGGTGCTGGTAGGCGTGCAGGCAGGCGAGGAAGTCGGGGGCCCGGAAGTCCGGCCAGAGCACCTCGGGGAAGACCCACTCGGCGTAGGCGACCTGCCAGAGCATGAAGTTGGAGATGCGTTGCTCGCCGGAGGTGCGGATGACCAGATCCACGTCGGGAGTGTCGGGGAACGGCAGGTGGTCCGCGAAGAGCCTCTCGGTCACCTCGTCGGCGGGCGTTCGGCTGCGGATCAGCGACCTCGCGGCCTCGACGATGTCCCGGCGCCCGCCGTGGTCGAAGGCGACGGTCAGCGTCATCCTGCGGTTGTCGGCGGTCAGAGCCGACACGTCGTCGAGATCCCGGGCCAGTCCACGGGGGATGCGCGGGTCGGCGGCCCCGAGGAAGCGGCAGCGGATGCCGCGGGCGAGCAGCAGCGGCGCGTGCTTGCGCACGACCCGGCGGACCAGGCGCATCAGGTAGTCGACCTCGGAGCCGGGGCGGTTCCAGTTCTCGGTGGAGAAGGCGTACAGGCTCAGCCACTCGACGCCGGCGGCCCGGGCCGCCTCGATGACGTCGATGACGGTGGTCTCCGCGGCCCGGTGGCCTGCCGTGCGGGGAAGAGAACGCCGTTGCGCCCAGCGGCCGTTGCCGTCCATCACGCAGGCCACGTGCCGCGGTACCGCACGTGCCGGCCGGCCGGCCTGCCGCTGTCCGTCGCCGTGCTGTCGCCTGCCCGGCCGGTCCTCGGCCGCCGCGCGTGCGCGCGGAACGCCGTGGTCCGTCGCACCCGGCCCCGTCTCGCCCAAAGCGCCAAGGTCGGTCCTACCGCGCTCGGTCACGCCCACCCCGTATCGCCCGTCCCCAACGCCCCGACCGGAGCGTCCCTTTCAGGAGTATGGCGACACGTAAGGGACCTCAACCGGCCGAACGGTGATCATCACCCATAGCTCACATGCCCGATTCTTCGTTTTCGGTATCGGGAAGCCGTCCATGCGGGGACTCCGCGCCGTGCTCGCACGCGACCGGCAGCGACCGGACATCCCCCGGCCAGGCGGCATACCGCCGAAGACCAGCGGGACGCTGGCGGCGGCGTCGACCAGACCGCCACCCGGGCCTTCGGCCCGAAGTGACACGCCGCACGTACGGGCGCTTGCGGCCGCCTCCCCGAGCCGGGGCGCCCTCGCAGCCGGCACGCCGGCGGCTTTGCCCATCCAATGATCTTGCTTGCGGAATTCTTTGCCCTCATACGGCAGGATGGAGAATCTAAATCCAGCGGCGAGAAAACGGATGCGCCGGTGCTGCCGCGTCCGCCAAGCCGCTATCTGCGGGGGCCTGGCGACCATTCAGCCGCTCTCGCGCGATCCAAGGTGGTTCTTCGATGAGCGTGACTCCCGCCATGGCCGATCGGTCGGAAGCTGATTCGCTGTACGACCTGGTCGTCGACGGGGCGCCGACGGCGTTCCGGGCCGAACTGGGACGGTGAGGAGATCGTCGGCGGCGCCATCATGTTCCTCGGAGTCGAGACGGCCCACTGCTACGCCGACTTCACGGCCCCGCAAGCACGAGGACGCGGGGGCCAGACCGCACTGCTCGCGGCGCGCGCCCAGGCAGCCAAGGCGGCCGGCTGCCGCTGGCTGGTGTCCGAGACCGGCGCCGAGGCCCCGGGGGAACACAACACCTCGCTTGCACAACATGCTCCGGATGGGCTTCGAGGTGGTCTACGAGCGCCGCAACTGGGTCCTGCCCTCCGGCATCTGAACGCCCGGCACACGGGCTGTGGGCGTTCCGCGGCCGACGCGGGGCACCCGCGACGGGGGCGGGCGTCCGGCCGGTCTCCCGCCCCATGGTCTGAGACCGGCAGGGCCGTCCCGCCGCACCGAGCACACTCCGTACCAGGGAGGACATCGCCGTGGCCCGCTCCACGAGCAGCGCCGCCCCCACGGTCCGACCGTGCGCCGCGGAGCGGGCCGTCTTCGGGCAGTTCACGACCGGCGTCACCGTCGTCACCGCCGGCGGGCGCCACGGAGCCCCGTACGCACCGCGGACCCCCGGGTTCCGGCATGGACGGACCGCGGCCGACGCCGACCGCGCCGTCGCGTCAGGGACGTATGGCTTGCAGGAAGAGCTCGCCGTAGCGCTGCCAGCGCGCCGGCTCCTGCTCCGAGATCCGCATGAGCTGGAGGACCGGGCCGCACAGCATGGTCCGCAGGTCGCGGACGTCGGCGTCGGAACGGATCTTCCCCGACTCCTTCGCCGCTTCCATGGCCGTGGACAGACGCTCCAGCAGGGTGGCCGCGGCGGGCGACTGCGGGTCGGCCAGGACGTCGGCGAGCAGCCGGTCGCCGGCCAGGGCGTGCATGAGGGCGAGGACCTGTCCTTTGAACTCGGCGTACGCGTCCGCGGTGGGGACGCGCGCGCCCTGGGACTGCTCGTACACGGCGAACCGGTGCCGGACCACGGCCTCCACCAGGTCGTCCCTGGTGGGGTAGCTGCGGTACACCGTGGCCTTGCCGACCCCGGCGCGCTCCGCCACCTGCGGCACCGTGGCCTGGAGCCCCCGTTCACCGAAGATCTCCAGGGCAGCCGCGAAGACCCGCTCGTGGTTGCGTCGCGCGTCGGTGCGACGGAAGTGCACAGCCTCCGGCTCGACGGTCTCCAGGTTCCGGGCAGCAGTCATCCCCCAATTGTGCACGTCCCCCCGCAAGGAGCTGCGCCGCGGCGCCCTCGCGGAATGCCGCCTTTGAGGACCGGCGCCGGGGCAGCGGACGCGCCCGGCCCCGGAACCCGGTCCGCCGCCCGGCCGTCGCCTCACGGATGCGGAACAGACGAAACGAACTCTCGACGTGGGGTGCGGGAACGACACCGGTCCCGTTGCCGGCTCCCGTCCGGCCGCACCGCCTCAGTCCCGGGGACCGTCTTCCTCAGCCGCGTCACGCCACCGGCGTCCCTCGGCACATGCCGGAAGCGCCCTCGGCGCGTCACCACGCTCGTCGTCGCGTCCGTCGGCGCCGCGGCAGCACTCTGCGCGCACGACGTCCGACCCGAACACGGGCTTCGAAAGTCGCACCAAGGCCACTCGACGCACGGGTCGTGCATCGTGGCCATCACGCAAAGGACAGACACCGCATGACCGCAGCATCGAACGAGACCGATTTCCCCCTCGACCGAGCCGTCCAGGACGCGCAGCGCGTGATGGCGCAGCGGAGGTCCGGGTGCCCGGTGGGTCACGTGCACGCGGGATCCGCGCACGGCGACGGCTGGCTGGTGACCCGTTACGACGAGGTGATGAGCCTGCTGACGGATCCCCGGGTGAAACGAGACCAGCGCAACGTCCCCGAGCTCGACACGCGCGACGGTCACGACAGCCTCCTCTACCTCGACCCGCCGGACCACACCCGCATCCGCCGCCTGGTCAACAAGACGTTCACCCCGCGCTCCGTGGAACCCCTTCGCCCCAAGATCGAACAACTCGCCGACGAGCTGCTCGACAGCATGGCGGCACAGGGCGAGGTCGACCTCGTCTCCGCCTTCGCCCTTCCCATCCCGCTGCTGGTCATCTCCGAGCTGCTCGGCGTACCCGAGGAGGACCGGGAGGCATTCGCCACCTTTGCGGACGCGTTCAACGGGACCCAGCACGACCCCGAAGTGGCGCGGGAGGCCCACGCCTACCTGGAGAAACTGGTGGCAGGCAAGCGGGCCGAACCGGCCGACGACCTGCTCTCCGCGCTGGCTCTGGCGGCCGCGGAGGACGGCGGCACGCTGTCCGAGACGGAACTGCTCCACAACGCCACGCTCCTGCTGGTGGCGGGCTACGACACCACGGTCTATCTGATCGCCAACACGGTCCTGGCGCTTCTGCAAGCGCCGCAGCAACTGGCTCAGGTCCGCGCGAACCCCGCTCTGCTGCCCGCGGCCATCGAAGAGGTCCTCCGCTACGACAGCCCCGTCAACATCAGCAGCCCGCGATGGGCGGCCGAGCCGATCACGCTCAGCGGCGTCACCGTGCCGGCGGGTGAGCCGCTGCTCATCTCGATCATGTCCGCCAATCGCGACGCCGACCATTTCGACGACCCGGACCGCTTCGACATCCACCGGGACCACAGCGTGCGGCACCTGGGTTTCGGCCACGGCATCCACTACTGCCCCGGTGCCCCACTCGCGCGCATGGAGACACTCGTCGCCGTGGGCAAGTTGATCGAACGCTTCCCCGAACTGCGGTTGGCGGTGTCGCCCGACACGCTCACCATGCGCGACAGCCTGCTCATGCACGGTCCCGCCAGCCTGCCGGTGCGCCTGTCCTGAGACCGTCTCCGCGAGGCCGGGAGCGAGCGCTGTTCCACCCACCGCGTGCGGACCCGCTGCCGGTCGTCCGCTGCCCGCGGGGCGGGGCGTTCGCCGGCGGCTCGGACGCGGCAGGCCGGGGCCGGTGCGGCGGCCACCGGCCGTCCGGCCTCGCTGTCGGCCGGCGCGAGGGCGGGGCTCTGGATGCCTTCCGCCGTCTCCCCTGCCATGTCTGCGGCCGCACCGCCGACGTCGACTGCCGCCGTGTGCGGGTGCCGTTGTCAGTGCTGCTCCATCCATTCCTGTTCGTGGCCGGGTTCGGGCAGGACGTGTCCGGCCTCGACCGCGGAGCGGGCGGGACTGTCCTGGATGACCACCAGGACCCGCTGCTCGGGGATCGCGGTGATGCGGGAGGCGGCCGCGGCCACCTCCAGGGCCAGGCGGGTCGTCTCCTCCTGGGGATGGCCCCGGCGTGCCCAGCCGCCGATGAGCAGGGGGGCGCCGGGCTCGCCCCCGACGTAGACGCTGTCCTGGGGCAGTTCGGAGAAGACCACGTTGACGTAGGCCGGCGGCACGTGGTTGATCTCCGCGTGGATCCGGGTGATCTCCCCGGCCAGTTCGCGCTTGACCGCGGGCGTCAGCGTTCCCTCGGCGGTGGTGCAGGTGTAGATGGGCACGTCGGCTCCAGACGGGCGGAGCGGGGGCCGTGCCCCCTCCCGTCGATGGGGAGGCACGGCGCCCCGGGGTGGGGACGGGGGTGGTTGATGGGGGTGCGTGGGGTGGTCAGTTGCTGTGGTCGGCGAGGGTCTTGAGGTCGGTGACGGTGTAGGCGAGGTCGAAGTGGAAGCCGCGGCCGGTGCGGCGGACGGGCAGGTCGGCGAGTTCCTCGCCGTGGGCGGGCAGGAACGCCAGCTCGCCGGTGCCGGCCCAGGCGTCGGCGACGGCGGCGTTGTCCAGCACCGCCATGACCAGTTCGTGCACGGCCGGCTTGTCGTGCTGCCCGGCGGCCAGCCGGGGGAAGTGACGCAGGTTGACCAGCGGCCGGCCCATCAAAGCGGTCGGGTCGGGCACGGGCTGCTCCAGCGTGACCCGGGCCTCGGCGTGCGCTGCCCGCCGGAGGACGCGGTGGCCCCGAACTGACCGCCCGGCCCCAGCACCGGCGTCCCCGGCCCACCGACGGCGTAGGCGCGGGTCTGGTGGACCGCGCCGAGCTTCTTCGGGAAGCCCTGCACCCATCCGCGGGCCATGGCCGAGTCGTTGTCGACGTAGATGTACGGGCACCAGGACACCGGGGTGCCCTGGTAGTGGGCGTCCAGGGTGATGAAGAACTCCCGGTACTGCGCGCGGGCCGGCTCCAGGTACTCCAGGTTCGTCGAGGAGTACTGCCAGTCGATGAACAGCGCCACCCCGCGCCCGGCCGAGTCCGGGTCCAGGGTCAGCCCCTCGGGCAGCGTCGCCGCGGCGGCCTGCGGGTCGGTGAAGAACTCCACGCCGACCGCGGTGCCGGCGTAGTGCCACGGCGGGGCCGGGGCCAGGTTCGCGATACCACGGGGAGACAGGGGAACGGTGTAGCCCTTCATGACACGAGCTCCTTCAGCAAGAGGACCAGCTCCGAAACGATACGTATCGTTTCGCCGACAGGGACGACAGTAGCAGACCCTGGCGCCAAAGTGAAACGATACGTATCGTTGCGGCATGGGACTGGAATTTTCCGAAGGCACGGCCGCCACCGGCGAGCCGCGTTCTGCTTCAAAGATCCTCGCCTCGGCACGCGGTGTCCTGTCGAGCCACGGGTACCCGGCGCTGACCATCGAGGCCGTCGCGGCGGCCGCAGGCGTCGGCAAGTCCACCATCTACCGCTGGTAGCCGGGCAAGGAGGCGCTCGTCACCGACGCGCTCGCCGAGATCTTCCGCGCCGAACAGATCCCCGACCTCGGCGACACGCGAGCCGAACTGCGCTACGCCGTCGACATGACCATCGCCAACCACGCCGACGAGAACCTGGCCGCCGCACTCCCCGCCCTCGCCGCCGGCCTCCTCCCCCACCCGGCGCTCATGGCCCGCTTCCGGCAGTCCTTCCTCCACCGCAAACGCGAGAACATCACCGCCGCCCTGCACCGCGGCATCGACCGCGGCGACCTGCCCGCCGACCTCGACACCGACCTCGTCCAGGACGTCTGGGCCGGCACCATCCTCTACCGGCGACTCCTGACCGGCATCCCCCTCGACACCGACCTCGCCGAACACCTCGTCCGGTGCATCCAGGCCCAGGCCACGGAGTCGTCGTGTTCCGGCGGGCCTACCAGGGCTTCCTCGCCGCGCCGCTGATGACCGACTGCCGCGAGCGGGCCCAAAACGCCGCTCGGGGCGGCGGTCGAGGCCGCCGCGTTCCCCGGGGCACGCTGAGGGCATTCGCTTTTGCCGCAATCCCCCCTCGCCCCCCGTGGGCGACACCCTCGCCTGCCGCGAGTGAGTGGGTCACCAAGAGCCAGCCCACCCGCCAATCGCCCAGCAGCGAAACCGAGGTAGGAGTCTTGTGGCGCGGCCCACTTTCGAGTCGGGCGCGTCCCCCGGGCCGGCCACCGGCACTGCCGGGTGCTCAGCGGCGGGGCGTACCGCCGACCTGCCGCGACGCCGGCAGATGCCTGGTTCCGCTGAGCGGCGACGTGGCGGATGGGGGCCGCCGCCCGGCGGAAACCGTCGACCGGTGCTGTCACCTCGGCGGTGTTCTCGCAGCTCTCCGGCTTATCACGACCACGGGTGTGCGGGGGACTCACGACCGACCGGCGGTATCAGCGCGCCCGGCGTCGGCGTCGGCGTCGGCGTCGGCCCGAACGTCGTAGAGCACGCGCCGCGTGAGTCAGGCTTCCTTGGCGGCCTGTTCGAGCTCGTTGCGGAGGATCGCCGCGAGCTCTGCCGGGCGTGACAGGAAGGGGGAGTGACTACCAGGCAGGGAGAGCACTGTGTCCCCGGCTCGTTCGGCGAGGTTCTTGAAGAAGGGCGCCATGACTTCGTCTTTCGCGTAGATGGCGGTGACGGGGACACCGGTGCGCCAGACCGCCTGCGTCACAGTCTCGGTAATGGACGCCACGGAGGTCGGGCCGAGTGTCGCGGCTGCGGCGGCGGCATCCTCCTCGGACAGGTCGGCGTAGAAGATCTCCCGGGGAGAGGTCATGTCGTACCAGCCTCCTTCCTGCTCCGGCATCCACTCCGTGGGCTTGCCGCCGATGACGGACAGGAGGGACTCGCCCACGTCGAGGAGCCATCCGCAGATGGAGACCACCCGGCGGAGGTTGGCCGCGCCCGGCAGCCCCTGCGTCACGGGGACCGCACCATACGAGTGGGCAGCCACCACATATGGCCGGCCGATGGCGTCCACTGCGGCGCGAACGACCTCCGCGTCGTCGTAGAGGCCGCCGAGCCGCTCGGGCGGGACAGGGGCGCTGGAGGGCAGCTGTACCGTCCTGACGTCGATGCCGGGCAGCTCGTTGATCAACTTCCCCCACGTCTCCTTGCGGTGCCACGCGCCATGCACGAGGAGAAGCGTGGGGAGATCCGACTTCCGCATGGTCTTCCTTACAGATCGTTGGACGAACGTTCGCCCCACACGTTAGACGAACGTCCGTCCAAACAGCGACCCGGGTGCTCTGGGCGACCCCCTGGGCGCCGGAGGCAGCGGTCGAAGCGGGAGTGCTCTAAACTGGACGGTCGGTCGTCCAAGAGGAGCTGATCATGTCTGCTGAGGCGACAGGGACTCGCGCTCGCCGTACGCGGAGCAATGGGGAGCGGAGCCGACACGCCGCGCTGGCCGCAGCACCCGCAGAAGCGACCGTGCACGGCCTCCAAGGCCTCACCATCGGAATGCTGGCCGCCAAGCTAGGCATGAGCAAGTCGTCACTGCACGCACTCTTCGGATCCAAAGAAGAGCTGGAACTGGCCATCATCGAACAGGCTCGTTTGGTTTACGACAAACAGATCGTCCAGCCCGCTCTCCAGGAATCCGATCCTCTGAAAAAGCTCCTCGCTCTGTGCGAGAACTGGCTCTCCTTCGTCGAACGGGACATCTTCCCGGGCGGCTGCTTCTTCGCCGCCGCGAACGCGGAGTACGACACCCGCCCAGGAGCCGTCCGCGACCAGCTCGTACTCCTCCACGGCCGCTGGACCGAATTGGTCAACGCCGCCGTCGTGGAATCACAGGAAGCCGGCAGGCTGTCCGGCGAGCAGTCACCGCAGGAACTGACCTTCCAGGTCCTCGCCATCCTGCGTCAGGCGAACGACATGTACCTGCTATATCAGGACGCGAGCCACATCGAGATGGGCCGCACCGTCCTGAGACGCCTCCTGGGCATCGACGTGCAGGCCGGGCGATGACGGGATCGTGGAAGTGCACTTCAAGCTCAACGCCTCCACCGGCCATCCCAAAGCCACCGACCGATAGCACTGGCGGCCCAGACGGCTGGTAGCACGAAGCAGAGGGTTTCTCCGAGGGTCCTTCGGCAGTGTCACCGAGAAGTCGTCCGCACTCCTCGGCCGCCAGTCGTGGCGTGCCGTCACACCGGAATGGACGCACGCGACCCGGAAAACCGTTCCCGGCACCTATGCGTATGCGGCGAGGACAGGGCGCTGCCTCAGGGTGTTCGATTTCGCAGAGCGCGGGCGCACCTCGACGGCGCTCCCGAACCCTCACCGCGCTCCCCCGCTATCCTTCGGCCCGGTACGCGGCCCGCACCTCTCCCTCGGCGAAGTCCCGGCGTGGCAGACGCAGACCGAGCGACTTCTCCAAGGCGTGGAAGTACAGCTCGAACCCGTCCGTCAGTTCGGGGTGGTCCAGCTCGGCACGGCGCACGGCCCGGTTGAGGAAGTCCAGCTCGCCGCCCCTCAGATAGAGGGCACGGCCCTCGCTCGTACCAGATCAGCTCCAGCATGCCCCAGGCCTGCTCAGGCCAGGACCTCGCGATCCAGGCGAGCCCCTCCAACGGGTCGCGCCCGCACGCCTCGACCGTCCCCGTGCCGTCCAGGCCACCGGTGTGGAACCGTCTGCCCCACTCCGGATCGATCCGCTCCAGCGCGACGGCCGTCTCCTCGGGGCTGCCGCTGCGCCGGCTCAGCGCGGCTTCGGCGATCAGGTACAGCGCCCGTCCGAGGTCTCGGGTCGCGAAGACCTCCCGGTAGGGGCCGTGACGTCCGCGCACCGAGCACGTCCTCGCCGCCTTGAAACCCGCCTTCGGGCATTACCGATGTAAGGATCGGTAATTTTTCGGTATGGCCCCCGTGCGCAAACTGCGAGAAACGGGCACACACGGGATGCGGGTGAAGCAAACGTTAACGGCGAGTACCTCCGGGTGAACTGCGTCACGTTGACCCCCCTGACGGCCCGTCTCTAATCTCGCACCCATGCACCCGGCCCTGTCCGCCAGGTATTCGGGGGCAGTTCACCCATTACCCAATTCCGGAGGGAGACGCCATGAAGGCCATGCGTTCAATCACCAGGAAGTTCAAGGCCGAGAAGAGCCTGAAGGCCTACGCCTGGTACATCTGGTACTGATCCGCGGACATTCCGATCCGCTGAGTGACGTCTGTGCCCGGCATGCCACGGCTGCCGGGCACAACGTTTGAGCAACAGCATTCCCACCGCCAAGAGAGGACACCCATGCGCCGCCCCACCGCCACCGCCCCGGGCGGTCGTGTCACCGTGTTCACGCCGAGGATCGACGCGCTCTTGCGTGAACACCGCGGCACAGGCCTGTTCCGCCTGGACTCGGACACCGTGGGAGTCTCCGATCCGGAACTCATCGACGCCCTGTTGCGTTGCCGCCCGGCCAACAAGTTCGAACGCCCCACCTTCAAGCCCTTGCAGGGCCGCACCATCACTCGCCCGGAGTCCTCGGCCGTGATGCGCGCCGTCTCCAAGGACGTCAAGAAGGCACTGGCCGACCCCGCACGCTTGGACGCCGACCTGACCGGCATATGGCCTCACGTGCCGCACAACCACTTGCGGGACATCGTCTTCGGCGACGACCCCTACCGGCTGAAGGTGATGGTGGACCGGCGGCTGGAACTCACCCCGAAACTCACCTGGACCGTGATCGCCGCCGGCGCCGCGCTCCCCTCGTTCCGCCGGTCCGGCAAGGCACCCACCCACCTCGGCGCGATGCTCTCGGAAGCCCGCACCTACCAGGAACGGCGTCACGCCATGGGTCTGTACCGCCGTGCGGCAGCACCTGTGTGCTTCACCGTCGCGGCACTCGTCACCGGCGCACTGTGGCTGGGAGCGCCCTTCGACGACGACGTGCCCAACCGGCACATCATCCACGAGACACTGCGACTGCTGCCCGTGTCGTGGAACCTGCTGCGTATGGCGTCACCGGAATTCCACGCGGTCGACGGCCGCATCGGACCCGGCGACGACGTGCTGATGCTCCCCCTGCTGACCCACCGTGACCCCGAACTGTGGGAAGCACCGGACGAGTTCCGCCCCGAACGCTGGGACAGCCTCGATCCGGACAACCACCCCGGCTACCTCCCCTTCGGGCACGCCAACGAGCGGTGCTGGGGACGCCACATGGTCATCCCCCTCGCCGAGCGCCTGCTGGACATCGCGCGACGCGGCAACCTCACCGTCGACCCCGACCAGCGATCAGCCCACGTGCCGCTGCACGGCCTCCTCGGCGTCACCGGTGTGCGAGTGGTCGACAAGCGATAGGTCTCCGCGCGCGGTACAGGTGTATGCGCCCCGGCGAAGCAGCGGCAGACGGCCTGACCGGACAGGACAGCACCCACGGGTTGGAGATGCGCTCCGGCGCGGTGGTCAGACGGTTCCTGTCGTGTGGCCGCGGTGAGCCGCAGAGCGAGTGGCGGGCGCTGACGCTGCCGGCCGGGGACGCCCCCGGTCGGGCTCCGCAGCCTCTCGAGGCGGACGTGGAGGGGACCCGCCGGCCGCGGTGAGGTCCCGGCTGCCCGGGCGCCCACTGCGCAGCACTCTCGTCTCCGGTCGCAGCGCGGCCGCCCTGGCGGAAGCTCTGGTCGCTCGCGGTGGTCGACAGCGCCGGCGCCCAGCAGGCAGGGGTCTGCAGCCGTGGTCGCCGGATCACCCGCCGAACGCGAGGCTGTCGCAGGTCCTGCCGGAGCGGCGGCTGGCGCGCTGCGCCAACCCCGAGCACGCCGAGGTCAGCCGGGTCGGTCGGGCCCGGACGCCTGGGGCGGCGTGGAGAAGGAACAACGGCACTTCGGCAGATCCGCGAGCGCGAGCTCAGTCGGAGGGCGTGATCGGGGCCCGCAGGCCGAGCCACTGATCGGCGTCCCAGGCCCGGAACCGCTCTACTTCGGTGAAGCCCAGCTTTGCCGCGAGGCGCATCGAGCCGGCGTTGGCGGTCTGGGTGGCGAGCACCACGGGCTCGCCGGGAAGGACGCTTTCGAACCAGTCGAGTGCCGCCGCGCACGATTCGGCGGCATACCCGAACCCCCACGCCCGCGGCAGGAACAGGTAGCCGAGATCGGCCTTGCCTGCGGCGGCTGGGCGATGGTGCTCCGGCGCTCTCCGAAGCAGGATCTGGCCGATCATCGCCCCGTCGAGATCGACGACGAAGCTCCCGGGCCACCGCTCGGGCACCTCGGGCAACCCGCGCTCAAGCTCGTCACGCGGGCGGGGTCCGCCGAGGTAGGTGTGCACCTCTGGCGATGCCAGCAGCTCGATGAACGCCGCACGGTCCCGGGCCTGGGGCTCACGCAGCACGAGCCTGTCGGTCCTGATCGGTGCAGGCGGCCAGGCGACGGGTCCGAGATCGGTCATGTCGGCCAGCCAATCAGCCAGCTCAGCAGTGATCAAGACGTGCGGAAGCACTGACGCGGTGGGTTGCCCCGGACCGCGTCGGCGATCGCCCCGAGGCCGGCGGGAGTGATCGAATCGAACCGGCCCGACCGGCTTGCCGCCGAACGTGTCGTGCGGCCCGCAGCGAAGGCCGATACACGGCGGCTACACGACCGAGCCGGTTTTGAGCCTTCATGGACGGCCGGCGGAAGCGGGCCGTAGACCTGCGCCGTCGACCATCGGCAGCGTCCCCGCGAAGTCCGTCGCGGACCTTCCGATGGAGCATGCATGACCGACCAACGTCTTCCGGTCCCCGAGCCGGACCGGCACGGCAACCGGCTTTCGGGCCATCGGCGACGCGCCGCCCGGGCCCGGGCCGCGGTGCCGTCCACCCGGTCGCGGGCACGCCGCCCGCTGGTGACGGCGGCCGTGGTCCTGGCGGTCCTGGGGACCGGCTCCGCCGTCGCCTATCGGAATCTGGACGGCAACATCGCCTCGCAGGACGTCGACGGGCAGCTCGACGCCAAGGCCCGGCCGGAGCGCACGTCTGCCGGCGCGCTGAACGTGCTGCTGCTGGGCTCGGACTCGCGGTCGGGAGCCAACCGCGCTTACGGCCGGGACGCCGGCGGCGCCCGCTCCGACACCGCCATGGTCGTCCATGTGGCCAAGAACCACCGGTCCGCCTCGGTGATCAGCATCCCCCGGGACACCCTGGTCGACCGGCCGTCCTGCCCCACCGACTCGGGTGACGCCCCGGCCGCGCGGTCCGTCATGTTCAACTCCGCCTACACGACAGGGGGTATGGCCTGCTCGGTCGCCACCGTCGAGGAACTGTCCGGGCTGCGGATCGACCATGTCGCGGAGATCGACTTCAGCGGTTTCACGAAGCTGATCGACACGCTCGGCGGGGTCCGGGTGGACGTCCCGCAGAACATCGACGACCACTACAGCCACGCCCATCTGTCCAAGGGAGCACAGCGCCTCGACGGCGAACAGGCCCTCGGTCTCGTACGGACCCGGCACGGTGTCGGCGACGGCAGCGACCTCGGCCGGATCGAGCTCCAGCAGATCTTCATGAAGGCCCTGATCGGTCAGCTGCGCTCCGCCGGCCTGCTGACGGATCCCGTCAGGCTCTACCGGCTCCTCGACGACGTCACCAGCGCCATCACCACGGACAGCGGCCTCGGCTCGCTCGCGTCGCTGACGTCCCTCGCCCACTCGCTCGGCGCGCTGGACCCCGACGCCGTCGACTTCCGCACCCTGCCGGTCGTCCCCGCCCCGCAGGACCCCAACCGGGTCGTTCCCGCGGCGGCACAGGCCGACGCCGTGTGGAAGGCGCTGCGCGACGACCGGCCGCTGCCCGCCCGCGGCCCGCGGGGCGGGCAGCGGTGAGCGCCGCGACCATGGTGCTCGAGCGCCCCGTCGTCGACCAGCGCGGTCCCGCCCCGCGCCCGTACGTGCACGGACTGGACGGCGTACGGGCCGTGGCCGTCCTGCTCGTCGTCGTGTACCACGTCGACCCGTCCTGGCTGCCCGGCGGCTTCCTCGGCGTCGACGTGTTCTTCGTCCTCAGCGGCTACCTGATCACCGACCTGCTGTGTTCCGAACGGCACCGCACCGGCCGGATCGACCTCCCCCGGTTCTGGCTGCGGCGGGCCCGCCGGCTGCTGCCCGCGCTGATCACCCTCCTCGTGACCGCGACCGCGGTGGCCGCGCTCTGCCGCCCGGCACGCGTCGACGCCTCAGGGCACGACATCCTGTCGGCGCTCACCTTCACCAACAACTGGTGGCAGATCAGCACCCACGCCTCCTACTTCGCCTCCTTCGGTCCGCCGCCCCTCTTCCAGCACCTGTGGACGCTGGGCGTGGAGGAGCAGTTCTATCTGCTGTGGCCCCTGGCGATGCCGGCACTGCGGTGGGCGCCCCGCGCCCGGCTCCGCGCGGCCGCCGTCCTGGCGGCGGCGTTCGCGTCCCTGGCGCTGATGGCGCTGCTCCACCAGCCCGGCGAGGACACCTCCCGCGCCTATTTCGGCAGCGACACCCACGCCTTCGGACTGCTGCTCGGCGCCGCCCTGGCGTTCGCGGCGCCGCCCGGGCGTGTGTGGAAGCACCGCTGGGCACCCGGGGTGTGCGGGGCGGCCGGGGTGGCGGGATGGATCGTGCTGTGCGTGCTGGCCGGCGCGGTCCACTCCGACTCCGCCGGCCTGTACCCGTGGGGGTTCGCCGCCGCGGCGGGGGCCGCCGGTGCCGTCGTCCTGGCCGCCGCGCAGGCCGACTCCTTCTTCGTCACGGTGATGAGTGCCTCCTGGCTGCGCTGGGTCGGCCGCCGGTCCTACGGGATCTATCTGTGGCACATGCCGCTGATCGCCCTGGCCGTCCCGAACGGGCGCACCGCGCACGATGTGCCGTTCCGCGGCCTGTGCGCCGCGGCCCTGGCAGTGGCCGTGGCAGCGGCCTCCTACCGCTGGGTGGAGGAACCCCTGCGCCGCCGCGGGGTGCGCCAGGCGGCCGCGGTGGCGCTCGCCGCGCTGGCCGGCAAGGACGGGCGGGCGGCGACCGCTGCGTTCCGTGCGGACGGCGGCTCGGGTGCGGGTGCGGGTGCTTCCCGGCGGCACGGGGCCTCGGGCGGCCGGGCCGCGCAACGGGTTTCCCTGGTCGCCCGGGTGCTGGCCGCCGGCGCGGGTGTGGCCGTACTCGTCGCCGCCTGGGGCATCGCCACCGCCGGGGACGGCAACAGCGCCGCCGGCCGGAGGCCGGCCGCGCACGACGGTGGTGCGGCGAACCTGTCGCCGCGCCACCCGGGCGAAAGCGTGACAGCTGTCGGTGACTCCGTGATGCTCGCCGCCGCCCCGGAACTGCGGGAGGCGTTCCCCGGCATCGCCATCGACGCCAGGGTCAGCCGTCAACTGTCCGCCGGCCCCGACGTGGTGCGCGCTCTCGGTGAGCCGAGCCGGCGCAGCCAGGTCCTGCTGATCGGCCTCGGCACGAACGGCGTCGGTGGCCGCCAGGATCTCGAACAGATCGTCCGGGAAGCCGGTCACCGCACCGTCGTCCTGGTCACCGTGCATGGCTCCCTCTCGTGGAAGGACCAGGTCAACACCGCCATCCGGCAGACCGCCGCGGCGCACCCGAACGTGCTGCTCGCGGACTGGGACCGTGCCGTCCAGGGCAGGGACGACCTGCTCGCGGACGACGGCATCCACCCCGGGCCCGCGGGCGGCGCACTGTACGCGAAGACCGTCGCGCAAGCCCTGGACGCACGGAAGCGGACGTGAGGGGCCGATTGCCGGTGGGCACTCCTGCGGGCGCAACCGCATGAGGCTCGCCGTCCTACGGCAGGGGCGGCCTCATGCGGTTCCGACGGTCCGTCTCCGTGATGTCGGCGTACTACCGCGCCCGGTGTACGTGCCTTAACGGGCACGTGGTACCGCCCGATCGCCCTCGGTACGCCGGAAAGGACATCGTCACGGCCGCCGTCCATCAGGGCCCGCACGATCGGGGTGAAGCTGATGGTGCCTCCGCTGAGGTGCGGGCCGCCACCGAACGGATGGAAGGCTTGACATCCTCCCGGGCTTGAAGGCCG
>NZ_JBYIQP010000063.1:0-43391 GCF_057707665.1 Actinacidiphila sp. bgisy167
ACCGAGCGCCGGTCCGGGACGCCCGGTGCATCGAAGACGGAGCGTTTCGACCGGCGTGGGATGGGCGGCGGTGGGCCGGACACCCGGCGAGCTCGACCGCCGGCCGTCACGGCTCGTCGCCGTCTCCGAAGGGGAGGCCTCGTCGCAGGGCGGACGCAGGATCTTCGCGACCCCGGGAGTACGCGCCAGGGAGGAAGTGAAGGACACGGCGCGACGCGTGACGGTCGGACAGGACTCGCACACGGCGGAAGGCCGAAGGCGGTCGGGCAGGCCGTCGCTCGGTCCCTACCGTGACCTGGCGGCGGCTGGGCCGAAGCCCGGTCCCCAAAGGTGTCGAAAAGGGAGCACGAAGAGGCGAACCAGCGCGAAGGTTCGCATCGTGCCTTTTGGGGTTTTCAGGGCTCCACCGGTCGTCACACCTGCCGCCACAGTGATGCGTTTCGTCGAGATTGACCGATGTGAGGCTTTGCTTAATCGGATTGCGACCTGCTCAGCCTTGACGTCCCATACGTGCAGTTGGAATCGTTGTCGCGACACAGCTGATCATGTGGCTGCCTTAAACCGTTTACTCACACGCAAGGTTGTTGCTTTATGTCCCGCGCACTGCTCACCGCGCGCCTCGCCCGCCCGTGCGGCTCTGTCGCCACACCTCAGGCTCATGCAACGGAACAGCTTTGCGCCAGTCATTTTCTGACCCCCCAGGTTCCGCACGTCCTGCCCGAGCGCTCGCGACACGGTGCCCGGTGAAAACGACCACATATCCAGTCACTCATCGGACTTGCGGGCCGATAAGCCTCACATCACGAAAGGCCGGCTAACGGTGCTGCGTTATATCGCCCGCAAAATAGTCGGCTGGTTTTTGATGATCGCCATCGCGACCAACCTCACGTACTTCCTCGCTAACGCATTCCTCAAACCTGCGTCGAACTACACCGCGTTGCGACCGCCTCGAACTCCAGCCCAGATCAACCATGCGTTGTCGCTCTACAATCTCAATCCGGACAAGCCGATCATGGATCGGTGGTGGCACTGGATCACCCAGATCGTGACTCACTTCGACTGGGGCCAGTCGCCGACCGGGGGCAGCGTCAACGAGCAGGTCGCCTATCGGATCTTCGTCAGCGGCCAGTTGGTCCTGGGTGCGACGATCCTGTCCATCGTCATCGGCGTCGGGCTGGGCGTCTACACCGCGTCGCGCCAGTACAAGGCCTCCGACCGGGTGCTGCAGGGAGTCTCCGTGCTCTCCTTCAACACGCCCTCCGCGGTGGCCTCCCTCGGGGTCGTGCTCGCGACCATCGCGCTGAACCAGTCCCTGGGCACCTCGCTGCCCGTCGCCGGAGCGCAGAGCCCCGAGGTCAGCGGGTTCTGGGCGATCCTCGGGTCCCGGGCGATGCACGCGATCCTGCCCACGATCTCGCTCACGTTCATCTCCTACGCCGGGTACCACCTGCTGCAGCGATCGCTGCTGCTGGACCACATCAACTCCGACTACATCCGCACGGCGCGGGCCAAGGGGTTGACGCGGAAGCAAGCCATCTACCGGCACGGGCTGCGGACCTCGATCATTCCCGTCGCCACCCAGGTCGCGTTCGCGATGCCGGCGCTGTTCACCGGCGCGGTGATCACGGAAACGGTCTTCGCCTGGCACGGGATGGGTGAGTACTTCAGCAAGACCATCAGCACGAACGACGTGCACGGCGTTGTCGCTGTCGCAGCCTTCGGTGCCCTCATGACGGCCATCGGCGCGATTCTCGCCGACCTCGTCGTCGTGGCTCTTGACCCCAGGATCAGGGTGAGCTGACGTGGCTATCAACATGCCCGGTGTCGGACCCGACGCCGAACTGGTGCCCTCCGGCGAACCCGAGACGCCGCAAGCGGGGAAGACCGGCGGCAAGCGCCTCTCCCCGGCCAAGCTCTACATGCGGCGCTTCACGCGCAACAAGCCGGCGCTCGGCGGTCTGGTCCTCTTCGTCCTCCTTGTGTTCTTCTCCGTGATCGGCCCGTATCTGACCCATTGGGACCACGTGGAGGCGGACTTCACCGCACTCTCCGTCCCTCCCGGGGTCGGCGGCCACCTGCTGGGCACCAACGGCGCGGGCAACGACGTCTACGCCCAGCTCGTGCACGGCCTCGGCAGGTCGCTGATCATCGCCGTGACGGTGTCCCTGCTGACCACCGCGATAGCCGGGCTCTTCGGCACCACCGCCGCCTACTTCGGCGGCAAGGTCGAGCGGGCGATGCTCGGCTTCGTGCACTTCCTGCTCATCCTGCCCTCGTTCCTCATCATCGCCCTGGTCGGTACGCACTACCGCGGTGAGTGGCAGGTCCTGGTCGTGGTCCTCACGCTCTTCGGCTGGATGCTCACCGCTCGGGTGATCTGGTCCCTGGCCACCTCCCTGCGGGAGCGCGAGTACGTGCTGGCGGCCCGCTTCATGGGCGTCAGCCCGATGCGCACCATCGTCCGCCACCTGGTACCGAACATCGGGTCCCTGCTCATCGTGACGTTCACTCTCGGTGTCGCCTCGACCGTGCAGTCCGAGACGGCGCTCTCCTTCATCGGTTTCGGCGTGAAGCAGCCCGACGTGTCGCTGGGTTCCATGCTCGCCGACGGGCAGAACACACTGTCCACCGCTCCCTGGCTGTTCTACCTGCCCGCAAGCATGGTGGTGCTGCTCACCGTGGCGATGGCGCTGATCGGCGACGGCCTGCGCGACGCCCTCGACCCCACCTCGCAGTCTGGAGGCCGCGCATGATCGAGCAGCGCGCTGTCACGACCACGCCCGACACCCAGCAGCCTCTGCTGTCGGTGCGGGACCTCAAGGTGGCCTTCCCGTCGGAGGCAGGCCGAGTGGAGGCCGTCCGCGGCGTCTCCTTCGACCTGCACCGCGGCAAGACCCTGGGCATCGTGGGCGAATCGGGGTCGGGCAAGTCCGTCACGTCCATGGCCGTCATGGGGCTTCTGCCCGAATACGCTGCGGTCACGGGCGAGATCACGCTCGGCGGGCAGAACCTCCTCGATCTCGACGACCGGCAGATGTCGAAGGTGCGCGGTCAGCAGATCGGCATGATCTTCCAGGACCCGCTCTCGTCGCTCACTCCGATCTTCAGCATCGGATCCCAGATCGTCGAGGCCCTCCAGATCCACCAGGACATCTCGTCCGCGGCCGCCTGGAAACGGGCCGTCGAACTGCTGGACCTGGTCGGCATCCCCAACCCCGACCGCCGCGCCAAGGCGTTCCCGCACGAGTTCTCGGGCGGGATGCGGCAGCGGGCCGTCATCGCCATAGCGATCGCGAACGACCCTGACCTGATCATCGCCGACGAGCCGACGACCGCTCTCGACGTCACCGTGCAGGCGCAGATCCTCGATGTCCTCAAGACCGCCCAGCGCGAGACCGGGGCCGCGGTCATCATGATCACCCACGACCTCGGGGTGGTGGCCGGCTCGGCCGACGACGTCATGGTGATGTACGCCGGCCGGCCGGTCGAACGCGCCGGGGTGGACGAACTCTTCGCGCGACCGCGCATGCCGTACACCATCGGTTTGATGGGTGCGATTCCCCGCCTGGACGACCGCGAGAGGGGCGCCCTGACCCCGGTCCCGGGGACTCCGCCGCTCCTGGTGGACCTTCCCGACGCCTGTCCCTTCGCGGCGCGTTGTCCGGTCGTGCAGGACGCCTGCCGTGAGGCCGAACCCCCCCTGCTGGCGATCGCCCAGGGCGACGGCGGCGAGGGGCAGCACATGGCTGCCTGCCGGCGCGCCGCGGAGATCACCGACGGCGCCATCGGCGGCGAGCCGATCTACCCCGTCCCGGCCCTCAAGGAGAACCGGGCCGCGGCCGTCCCCCGTGAGGACCGGCCGAAGGTCCTGGAACTCTCGAACGTCACCAAGACCTTCCCGCTCACCAAGGGCGCCATGCTCAAGCGCAGGGTGGGCTCCGTCTTCGCCGTCAACGGCATCGACCTGGACATCCGCCAGGGCGAGACGCTCGGACTCGTCGGCGAGTCGGGGTGCGGCAAGACCACCACGCTGCTGGAGATCATGGGTCTGAAGCCGCCCGAGCAGGGCAGCATCTCCGTCTGCGGCCAGAACACGGCGGACCTGAAGCGAAAGCAGGACGTCAGCTCCGTACGTCGCGACATCCAGATGGTGTTCCAGGACCCCATGGGGGCACTGGACCCCCGCATGACGGTCTTCGACATTCTCGCGGAACCCCTCCGCGCGGTCGGTGACCGCGACAGCAAGGCGCTCTCCACCCAGGTGGCGGAGCTCATGGAACTCGTGGGGCTCGACCCCGAGCACCGCGACCGCTTTCCCGCGGCCTTCTCCGGCGGGCAGCGGCAGCGCATCGGCATCGCCCGGGCGCTCGCCACGAAGCCGAAGCTGCTCGTTCTCGACGAGCCGGTCTCGGCCCTCGACGTCTCGGTGCAGGCCGGAGTCATCAACCTGCTCAACGACCTCAAGGCCGAGCTGGGACTGTCCTACCTGTTCGTCGCCCACGACCTGTCGGTGGTGAGCCACATCTCCGACCGCGTCGCGGTGATGTACCTGGGGCGGATCGTCGAGATCGGCGCCACCGACGCCGTCTTCGACAACCCGCAGCACCCCTACACCAAGGCACTCCTCTCCGCGATCCCCCTGCCCGATCCGGTCGCGGAACGGACCCGGGAACGAGTCCTCCTCAAGGGCGACCTTCCGAGTCCGACCGACGATCAGCCTGGTTGCCGGTTCGTCACCAGGTGCCCGCTCCACCAGATGCTGTCGGAGCCGCAGAAGGAGCAGTGCCGCGGCGTCACTCCGCAGCTCACCGACAGGGGCGACCAGGACCACCGCGACGCATGCCATTTCGCGGACACGACCATCCCTGCCTCCAACTAAGCTGAAAGGCTGTCATGAGAAGAATAGTTCTAGGCGGATTGGCGCTTGCCGCCACCGCTTCCCTCGTCCTCTCCGGGTGCACGAGCGGGAGCACCGAAAGCGAGCCGAAGGAGAAGACCAAGGGCGCCACCTCCGCGGGCGAGGTGCTGACCTCGTACAACCCGCAGCCCGCGAGCAACCTGCAGCAGGGCGGCAAGATGACGCTGCCCATCGTGTCGATTCCCGACCAGCTCAACCCCCTGCACGGCGACGGGTCGCTGTACACGTCGAAGATCGCCTGGTTCTACCAGCCGCAGCTGTCCTTCAACGACCCGAAGGGCAACGTCACCTTCAACAAGGACTACCTCGCCGACGTCAAGCAGGCGACGGTGGACGGCAAGACCCAGGTCACCTACGACATCAACCCGCAGGCCAAGTGGAACGACGGCCAGGACATCGACTGGACGGCGTTCCGGGACACCTGGAACGCGCTCAACGGGAAGAACAAGGACTACGTCGTCGGCTCCACCGACGGCTACTCCAGCATCGCCTCGGTCGCGAAGGGCAAGGACGCCAAGGAGGCGATCGTCACCTACGACGGCCCCTTCGTGTACTGGAAGTCCCTCTTCTCCACGCTGGTCAACCCGCACATCGCCAAGGCCGACGCCTTCAACAAGGCCTACGTGGGCAAGCCCCACCCGGAGTGGGGCGCCGGCCCTTACACCATCTCCAAGTTCGACGCCAAGGGCGGCACGGTCACCTACAAGCCCAACCCCAAGTGGTGGGGTGAAAAGGCGCATCTGGACGAGTTCACGTTCGTGCAGATGGAGGTCAGCGCCAGCCTCAACGCCTTCAAGAACGGCCAGATCGACGCGGTGGCGGCTGGTAACGCCGAGGAGCTCAACCAGGTGAAGTCGGTGGCGGGCACCGAGCTTCGCCGCGGCACGACCACCTCCAACAGCCTCCTGGTCTTCAACGCCACCGCGCCGCAGCTGAAGGACGTGGTGGTGCGCAAGGCCGTGATGGAGGCCATCGACCGTTCGCAGCTCGCGAAGATCACGTTCCAGGGACTCGGCTACACCGAGCCCCTGCCCGGGTCCTTCCTCCTCTTCCCCTTCCAGAAGGGGTACCAGGACAACTTCGGCAAGGCCGTGAAGTTCGACGCCGAGGGAGCGAAGAAGCAGCTGGACGACGCGGGCTGGAAGGTCGGCGCGGACGGTGTGCGTGCCAAGGGCGGCGACAAGCTGGAGCTGACCCTCCCCACCATCGGTGACAGTGCCACCGTCAAGGCCCGTGCCACTGCCATGGCCCAGATGCTGAAGAACATCGGCGTCAAGCTGAACATCGAGGCGCACCCCTCCGCCGACTTCGACAAGGTGTTCACCACCCGCGCCTTCGACATCTTCGGGATGGGCTTCATCTCGAGCGACCCGAACGGCATGCTCTACATCTGCCAGATGTACTGCTCCGACTCCACCCTCAACGTCTCCCGCTCGGCGCCGAAGAGCCTGGACGAGGAGGTCAAGGCCGTCACCAAGCTGCCGACCCTGGACGAGCAGATCGCTGCCGGCAACAAGGTCGAGCAGAAGATGATGGAGACCTACGGCATCATGCCGCTCCTCAACGGCCCCAGCATCCTGGCCGTCAAGAAGGGTCTCGCCAACTACGGAGCGGCCCAGTTCTACGGCAACTACGGCTCCATGGGCCCGCCCGAGCTGATCGGCTGGGAGAAGAAGTAAGACGAAGTAGGTAGTCGCCATGCCGGGCTCCGCCGCAGCGCCGCTGCGGCGGAGCCCGGCGCGTTGCGGCCGCCGCCTTGGCGGCGGACGGCAACCGTCTGTTGGGGCAACGACCGGGCTCACGGGGCGGGGCGTGTCGGAGTCTGACCTGTGGAATGCGACGTCGAGGGCTACTGGTTTCGGCCACGGACGTCGGAGGTGCCGAGGGCGCGGGCGATTCCTCGTTGCTCACAGGGCCCCAAGGTCGACCGTGACGGTGAATGGGGCGGTGGCCTTCACCGCGCCGGTGAACATTTCGCCGTCCCTGTATGCCTTGGTGGCGGGGTCGAGAACGTACGTGTAGATGATCGGGACCCCTGTGGCGGCCTGTTCAACCCGCCAGTAGAAGGGGATGCCCGCCTTGGCGTACTGGTCCACCTTCACGATCCGGTCCGTGGTCTCCGAGCCGGGCGACACCACCTCGACGACCAGAAGTACGTGCTCCGGACGGGTAGGCGTGAGGTCGATGGTTTCCGCCCGGTAGACGATGACGTCCGGACGGCGGTTGCTGAGCGGAACGTCCTGCAGGCGGACGTCGAAGTCCGTGTCTGCGTTCCAGTCCGGGCCCGCGGCGGCGTCCAGGGCGTTGGCCAGGATGCGGGCCAGCCGGTTGTGGCGCTTGGAGGCGCTCGGGCTCACGACGACCATCCCGTCCACGATCTCGATGCCTTCGCACTGCTCCTCGGACCAGGAGTCGTACTGTTCCGCACTGATCTGCGTATGCATCCACGCGGGTGCCACCATTCCGGCGGTCACGGTGTACCTCCTTCGAGGAGCCTCGGCAGGTCCGGAACTGCTGCGCCCAGCCTAATGTTCCGACGGGGCCGGCACCCGTCCTGCTGTCGGTCGGCTACTCCTCGTGTCATTGGTGCCAGTGAACTCGTGAACGCATGAGTCCTGTCCTGCTTCACACGTCCACGATGCCGACGCGGCTCCCGCAGAGCTTCGACCAGTCGTCGCGGTCGCAGGTGAGAACGAGGACGGGGCCGGGTGCAGGGCCATCGCGGCGACAAGAGCATCGATCGCGTATCTGTGCCCGTGGAGGCCACCTGCGTCCAGCAGCAGGCGCACTGCCGTCATGGAGTCGGCCTGACTGACCGGCTCCACCTGGAGGCGGGAGAGGACCCAGTTCAGCCGAGTGACGTCTGTCTTGCCGTGGACGGCCTCGACCACGGTCAGGGCGGAGAGGAGCACCCGAACCCCGGCCCGGCGGGCAGCCTCGGTACGAGCCACCATCTGCCGGTCATTGCGCAGTAGCAGGGACAGCGCCTGAGAGCCGAGGACCAGCGATCGAGCAGGCGGCTCCTTCATGCGGCGTCCCGTCCGGCTCCGCCGGACTGCGGTTCGTCACCGAACAGTTCACGGTGTGCGGCCTCGATCTCCTGCTCGGTCAGGGCGCCGTGCTCAGCCTCGTGTGCGGCGACGATCTCGGCCAGCCCGTCCATCGCGAGCTGGTGCCGGACCGCCTCGGCGATATAGGCGGACACACCGCGTCGGCCGGCGCGCTCACGCAGGGCGCCGACCAGTTCCGAAGGCATGGACACGGAGATGTTCTCGGTCGTCCCGGCGCGGTTCGTCTTCATTCAGCCAGAGTACGACGATGACTATTACAGCTGCGGCCGAAGTGCGCAGTCGGGCTTCGGCGCGCCGCGCCACGACGGCGACGAGGAGACAGGAAGGGCCACCACGGGGCCGCCCATCGACTCCACCCGGGTAGGGGAGCTCCCGGCGAGATCGGCTGCAGCCGACGGTGAACGGGGTACAGCGCCGGTGTCTGCTCAGCCGCCGACAGGTGTGCAGGCTGCTGCACCCGGCGTCGGGATGGGCAAGGATGGGCTTATGCCGAACCGTCTCGCCGATGCGACCTCGCCGTACCTGCTCCAGCACGCCGACAATCCGGTCGACTGGTGGCCCTGGAGCGACGAAGCCTTCGACGAAGCGCGGCGGCGCGGGGTGCCAGTGCTGCTCAGCGTGGGGTATTCCAGTTGTCACTGGTGCCATGTCATGGCCGGGGAGTCCTTCGAGGACGAGGCGACCGCCGCGTACCTCAACGAGCACTTCGTGGCGGTGAAGGTCGACCGCGAGGAACGCCCCGACGTCGACGCCGTCTACATGGAGGCCGTGCAGGCCGCGACGGGGCAGGGCGGCTGGCCCATGACGGTCTTCCTGACCCCGCAGGGGGAGCCCTTCTACTTCGGCACCTACTTCCCGCCTGCCCCGCGGCACGGCATGCCCTCCTTCCGGCAGGTGCTGGAAGGCGTCGAGGCGGCCTGGCGCGAGCGGCGCGACGAGGTCGGGGCCGTCGCGGCGAGCATCGTCAAGGACCTGGCCGGACGTTCGCTGGCGCTCGGCGGGACGGCCGCCCCCGGGAAGGAGCAGCTCGCGGCGGCGCTGCTGGGACTCACCCGGGACTACGACCCCGCGTACGGCGGGTTCGGCGGGGCGCCGAAGTTCCCGCCGTCGATGGTCCTGGAGTTCCTGCTGCGGCACCACGCCCGCACCGGTTCCGAGGGCGCGCTGGAGATGGTGCGGGACACCTGTGAGGCGATGGCCCGCGGCGGCATCTACGACCAGCTCGGCGGCGGCTTCGCGCGCTACTCCGTGGACCGCGAGTGGGTCGTGCCCCACTTCGAGAAGATGCTCTACGACAACGCCCTGCTCTGCCGGGTCTACGCCCACCTGTGGCGCGCCACCGGCTCCGACCTGGCCCGCCGGGTCGCCCTGGAGACCGCGGACTTCATCGTCCGTGAACTGCGCACCCACGAGGGGGGCTTCGCCTCCGCGCTCGACGCCGACAGCGACCGCCCGGGCGGCGGCCACGGCGAGGGCGCCTTCTACGTCTGGACGCCGGCGGAGCTGGAGGAGGTCCTCGGCAAGGAGGACGCGGCGCTGGCCGCCGAGTACTTCGGGGTGACGGCGGACGGCACCTTCGAGGAGGGCGCGTCGGTGCTCCAGCTCCCCTCGGACGGCGGCCTCGCGGACGCCGAGCGGATCGCCTCGGTGCGGGCGCGGCTGTTCTCCGCCCGGGAGGGACGGCCCCGCCCCGGCCGCGACGACAAGGTCGTCGCCGCCTGGAACGGGCTGGCCGTCGCCGCGCTGGCCGAGACCGGGGCGTACTTCGAGCGCCCGGATCTCGTCGCGGCCGCCGTCGAGGCCGCGGATCTGCTGGTGCGGGTCCACATGGACGAGCACGGCCGGCTCGCCCGGACCTCGCGGGACGGCGTCGCGGGCGGCAACTCCGGTGTCCTGGAGGACTACGCCGACGTCGCGGAGGGCTTCCTCGCGCTCGGCGCGGTCACCGGCGAGGGCGTGTGGCTGGACCTCGCGGGGCTCTTGCTCGATTCCGTGCTGCGGCACTTCACGGGCGAGGACGGCGCGCTCTACGACACGGCCGACGACGCCGAGACGCTGATCCGCCGGCCGCAGGACCCGACCGACAACGCCGCCCCCTCGGGCTGGACGGCCGCGGCCGGTGCGCTGCTGTCGTACGCCGCCTACACCGGTTCGTCGCGCCACCGCGAGGCCGCCGAGCGGGCACTGGGGGTGGTGGGCGCCCTCGGCGGCCGGGTGCCGCGGTTCATCGGCTGGGGGCTGGCCGTCGCGGAGGCCGCGCTCGACGGCCCCCGCGAGGTCGCCGTGGTCGGCCCGGCGGGCGACGCCGCCAGGGCGGCGCTGCACCGCACGGCGCTGCTGGGCACCGCCCCGGGCGCGGTCGTCGCCGTGGGGGAGCCGAGCGCCGAGGAGTACGCCCTGCTCGACGGCCGACCGCTGCTCGACGGCCGGCCGGCGGCCTACGTCTGCCGCCATTTCGTGTGCGCGGCGCCGACCGCCGACCCGCAGGTCCTGGCGGAGCAACTGGGCGCCCGCTGACGACCGGCGGCGCCTGGCACAGGGTGCGCGCGACGCCGCCGGGGCGGGGGTGCCCGCTACCGGCGGCGTGCCCGCGGGCCACAGCGACCGTCAAATCCGGTGAGCGCCGCTTCCGCGGGCCGCCGGCACGGCGAGGATCAGGAGTGGTTGTAGGCCACCAGGGAGATCCCGACGTAGTGGGCGATGAACGCGGCCAGCGTGAACGAGTGGAAAACCTCGTGGAAGCCGAAGAAGCGCGGTGAGGGGTTGGGGCGCTTGGTCCCGTAGATCACCGCTCCGATGCTGTACAGCAGGCCGCCGGCGACTATCAGCACGAGCACGGTGGTGCCGCCGTGCCGCAGGAAGTCGGGCAGGAAGAAGACCGCCGCCCAGCCGAGCGCGATGTAGCAGGGCGTGTAGAGCCAGCGCGGCGCGCCGACCCAGAGCACGCGGAAGGCTATGCCCGCCAGCGCGCCGACCCAGACCAGCCAGAGCAGGATCTCCTGCTTGCCGTCCGGCAGCAGCAGGAGCGTGAAGGGCGTGTAGGTCCCCGCGATGATCAGGAAGATGTTCGCGTGGTCCAGCCGGCGCAGCACCGCCGAGGCCCGGGGGCCCCAGTCGCCGCGGTGGTAGAGCGCGCTCACGCCGAAGAGGGCGCAGGCGGTGAGCGTGAACACCGCGCAGGCGATCCGCCCGCGGGTGCTCTCCGCGAAGGCGGTCAGCACGACCCCCGCGACGAGGACGGCCGGGAACATCCCGGCGTGGAGCCACCCCCTCAGCTTGGGCTTCAAGGGGGCGGCGGCGGATGCGAGTTCTTCAAGGGCGGCGGGCACAACGGGAGTCTCGTCCACGGAGCTCATGAAATCAATGCTAGCTACGGTTGCGTAGGTTACCGATCCGTAGTAGGGGGGTGTCGCCGGGCGCCGGGAGTGGTGGCGCTCGCCTCGCGTGCCCTGGACAGATCGCGTTTCCTGTCCCGATACTCATATGAGTGCGGACGGCACCGGATGAGCACCCCACGACAGCATCCGGGTCGCAGCCCCCAAGGGGCCGAGAACAACACCCTCACAATCTGACGCCAGGTGAGTGCACACCGGGCGGAACGGAGCGATCGTGGCGCGCGTCAAAGCGGCTCCCACCAACCACCAGGACCTCATCGCATGGGTCGGCGAGATCGCCGAGCTGACCCAGCCGGACGAGATCGTGTGGTGCGACGGCTCCGAGGAGGAGTACCAGCGCCTCGCGGACGAGCTCGTCTCCAAGGGCACTTTCCGGAAGCTCGATCCGATCAAGCGCCCCCACTCGTACTACGCCGCCTCCGACCCGACCGACGTCGCTCGTGTCGAGGACCGCACCTTCATCTGCTCCGAGCGGGAGCAGGACGCCGGCCCGACCAATCACTGGAAGGACCCCGCCGAGATGCGGGAGATCTTCAGCGGCGAGAGGGGACTCTTCCGCGGCGCCATGCGCGGCCGCACCATGTACGTCGTCCCGTTCTGCATGGGCCCGCTCGGCTCCGAGCTGTCCGCGATCGGTGTGGAGATCACCGACTCCGCGTACGTCGCCACCGCCATGCGGACCATGACGCGCATGGGCCAGGACGTGCTCGACGCGCTCGGCGAGGACGGCTTCTTCGTCAGGGCCGTGCACTCCGTCGGAGCCCCTCTGGAGCCCGGGCAGCACGACGTTCCGTGGCCGTGCAACTCCACCAAGTACATCTCGCACTTCCCCGAAAGCCGTGAGATCTGGTCCTACGGCTCCGGCTACGGCGGCAACGCGCTGCTCGGCAAGAAGTGCTACGCGCTGCGCATAGCCTCGGTCATGGCCCGTGACGGGGGCTGGCTGGCCGAGCACATGCTGGTGCTCAAGCTCACCCCGCCGCGCGGCGAGGCCGTGTACGTCGCCGCCGCCTTCCCCAGCGCCTGCGGCAAGACCAACCTCGCCATGCTGGAGCCGACCGTCCCCGGCTGGACGGTGGAGACCATCGGCGACGACATCGCATGGATGCGCTTCGGCGAGGACGGCCGCCTCTACGCGATCAACCCCGAGGCGGGTTTCTTCGGCGTCGCGCCGGGCACCGGCGAGCACACCAACGCCAACGCCATGAAGACCCTGTGGGGCAACTCGGTCTTCACCAACGTCGCGCTCACCGACGACAACGACGTCTGGTGGGAGGGCATGACGGAAGAGCCCCCGGCCCACCTCACGGACTGGAAGGGCGACTCCTGGACGCCGGAGTCCCAGACCCCCGCCGCCCACCCCAACGCCCGGTTCACCGTGCCCGCCGCGCAGTGCCCGACGATCGCGCCGGAGTGGGAGGACCCCAAGGGCGTGCCGGTCTCGGCCATCCTCTTCGGCGGCCGCCGCGCCTCGGCGGTGCCGCTGGTGACCGAGTCCTTCGACTGGCAGCACGGCGTCTTCCTCGGCGCGAACGTCGCCTCCGAGAAGACCGCCGCCGCCGAGGGCAAGGTCGGCGAGCTGCGCCGCGACCCCTTCGCGATGCTGCCCTTCTGCGGTTACAACATGGGCGACTACTTCGGCCACTGGCTCGAGCTCGGCAGGCGGCACGACCCGGCCAAGCTGCCGAGGATCTACTACGTGAACTGGTTCCGCAAGGACGCGGACGGCCGGTTCGTGTGGCCGGGCTTCGGTGAGAACAGCCGTGTGCTCAAGTGGATCGTCGAGCGGCTGCGCGGCGAGGCCGAGGGCGTCCGGACACCGATCGGCGTGCTGCCGGCCGAAGGCTCCCTCGACACGGCGGGTCTGGACATCTCCCGGAAGGACCTCGACCTGCTGCTCTCGGTCGACGTGGAGACCTGGCGGCACGAGGCCTCCCTCATCCCGTCCCACCTGGAGACCTTCGGCGACCACGCGCCGAAGGAGCTGTGGGACGAGTACCAGGCCCTGGTCGACCGCCTGGGGTAGCCGCGCGGCTGCGGGAGGGCCCCGGTCCCGGGCCTCGGCCGGGACCGGGGCCCTGAGGCCGGGCGGCCTCCTATCGGAAGGCGGCGATGTGACGCTGAGCCCAGTCGGCGAAGGTGCGGGGTTCGCGGCCGAGGACCTGCGCGACATCGGGGCTGATGCGCTGCTCGGCGGGCGTGGGCTCGCCGAGGATGGCCAACGTGGTCTCGACCACGGGCTCGGGCATGAACCGCAGCATCTGCGCGCGGGCCTCGTCGCGGGTCTGCTCGACGAACCGGACGGGTTCGCCAAGCGCGTCGCCGATGGCCTCGGCTCGCTGCCGGGGCGTGGTGAGGGCGGGCCCGGTCAACTCGTAGATGTGCCCGACGTGGCCGTCCTCGCGCAACGTCGCGGCGGCGACCTCGGCGATGTCAGCCGGGTCGATCGCCGGCAGGCCGACGTCACCGAACGGCGCGGCGATCGTCCGCTGGGAACGGACCGACTCGGCCCACATGTACGCGTTGGAGTCGAAGCCGCCGGGCCGCAGGATCGTCCAGTCCATGCCCGACTGCCGGACGGCGTCCTCGAGCGACCGTCCCACGGCCCCGTGAGAGGCCGACTGCGGCCGGGTCGCGACTCCCTGGGAGGACAGCAGCACGACCCGTTCCATCCCGCCGGCTTTGGCGACATCGAGGACGTGCTGGGGGTTCATGAGGTGCGCGCCAGCGCCCGCACTTTGCAGGAACAGCGCGTCGGCGCCGTCGAACACGGGTCGAAGGCTCTCCGGGTCGGTCAGATCCGCCCGCTGGTGCCGGACGCCGTCCGGCAGGTCCGCGTCGGAGATTCCCCGGGAGGTCGCGATGATCTGTTCACCGGCCGCCGCGAGGGCCTGCACGAGTGATCGGCCGACGTTGCCGGTCGCTCCTGTCACTACGATCATGAGTAACTCCCCTGCTGTGTCAACGTGGTTGTCGGTGCCCCGAGCGGGCGAGAACCCTTCGGAAAACTGCTCTTCTGGCGACGCAGGGGACGCTAACACCGTCGGTATAGTAGGTACCTACAGGAAAGTGACTATCCCGAACGGGGAAGCATGGCCGGTGATGTGAGCTGGACGGCGCCCACCGCGACCGACCCGGAGCTCGCCTGCCCGATCAGTCCGGTCGTGGACATCGTGTTCAGCCGGTGGACCACGCCGATCCTGTGGACCCTCAACGCCCATGGCCGGCAACGGTTCGTCGAGCTGGAACGACGCATCGCCAGGATCACGCCGAAGGTGCTGACCCAGCGGCTGAGGCAGCTGGAACGCGACGGCCTGATCGTGCGTACGTACCACCCGGAGGTCCCCCCTCGGGTCGAGTACGAGATCAGCGAACTCGGCCGCAGTCTCGCTCCGCTCTTCGCGCACCTCGCCGAATGGGCTGCCGGCCACCTGGGCGAGGTCGAGCGGGCCCGACACGACTACGACGCCGATTCGAGCCGGTAGCGCTCCGCGGAAGCCCGATCCTTGGTTGCGCCGGCAGCGCGCGTGCCGAGTCCGCGAAGCGCGTGGCCGTCTTCTCGGCGCGTGCGGAGACCTCGGCCGCGTGCGGAGACCTCGGCGAGGTGGAGCGGGTCGGGGCCCTGGGGCATGTCCTCCGCGAGCCGCCGCGGGTCCGGGACCGCCTTTGGATCGCGCGGCGGCGACCACCCCCGTCCGACACGGACGACTGCGGGGCGGCGGCACGTGTCGAGTGCGCATCGGCCGGCTCGAGTGCCACCGAGCCGTCGCCGACCGGGTACGACGAACGTCGTCCGCCGCGGAGCCGCCGTGCTGGTCGCCGCCACCGGCGAGTGGCCGCGACCGGCACGGTCGCGGAGACCTCAGGCGGCCGCGGTGTGGACCGCGATGAGGCGCTCCGCGAGCGCCACGGCCTCCGCGTTCTGGCGCGCCTCGGCGACCACCAGGGCCCGGCCCGCCAGCGCGCGCGCCCTGCGGTGCAGCGCCGTCACGCGGGCCGGCTCCGCGCGCCTTCGTCCGGCCGGGGCCGGGGAGAGCCGCAGCGGCGGCCGTCCGCGGTGCAGACCCGCCACGGTCTCCGCGAGCTGCTCGGCGGCCTGGTCGAGCTCCCCGCTGGGCTCCAGTGCCCGCAGTTCGTCGGTGACGGTCAGCAGGGCCGCGAGATGTCCGGCGAGCTGCAGGTCCAGCTCCTCGTCACGGCTGCGTCGCGGAAGGGTGGGGGCCGCCGCCGTATGGACCGATTTGGTGCGGATCGGCTCGTACATGGGATGCACTCCTCCTGAAAACAGGAGTACATCCTACCTTGGACTCAGTCTAAAAAGGGAGCCCCTCCGCAGCCGGGGCCTGGCCGCCCCCCGGGGTCACGGCTGGCTGTAGCCGTCCAGGAAGCGGGCGATCCGGCCCACGGCGTCCGCCAGATCCTCCTTCACGGGCAGGGTGACCAGGCGGAAGTGATCCGGTTCCGGCCAGTTGAAGCCGGTGCCCTGCACGACCAGGATCCGCTCGGCCCGCAGCAGGTCCAGCACCATCTGCTGGTCGTCCTTGACCTTGTAGACCTTCGGGTCCAGCCGCGGGAACGCGTACAGCGCGCCCTTGGGGCGCACGCAGGTGACGCCGGGGATCTGCGTCAGCAGGTCGTACGCCACGTCCCGCTGCTCGGCCAGCCGGCCGCCCGGCAGCACCAGGTCCTTGATCGACTGCCGGCCTCCGAGGGCGGTGGCGACCGCGTGCTGTGCGGGGACGTTCGCGCACAGGCGCATGTTCGCCAGGATCGTCAGGCCCTCGAGGTAGCTGCTCGCGTGCTCCTTCGGGCCGCACACCGCCAGCCAGCCGCTGCGGTAGCCGGCCACCCGGTACGCCTTCGACAGCCCGTTGAAGGTCAGCGTCAGCAGGTCGGGGGCGATCACCGCCGTCGGGGTGTGGGTCACCCCGTCGTAGAGGATCTTGTCGTAGATCTCGTCCGAGCAGACGATCAGGTTGTGCCGGCGGGCGATGTCGGTCAGCTGCCGCAGGAGCTCGTCGTCGTAGACCGCGCCCGTCGGGTTGTTCGGGTTGATGATCACCAGTGCCTTGGTGCGGTCGGTGATCTTGCGTTCGATGTCGGCGAGGTCGGGGAACCAGTCCGCCTGCTCGTCGCAGCGGTAGTGCACCGGGGTGCCGCCCGACAGCGAGACGGCGGCCGTCCACAGCGGGTAGTCGGGCGCCGGGATCAGCACCTCGTCGCCGTCGTCCAGCAGCGCCTGCATCGACATCTGGATCAGCTCGGAGACACCGTTGCCGAGGTAGATGTCCTCGACGTCCAGCTCGATGCCCCGGGTCTGGTAGTGCTGCATGACCGCGCGCCGGGCCGGGAGGATGCCCTTGGAGTCGCCGTAGCCGTGCGCGCCGCCGAGGCTGCGCAGCATGTCCTCCAGGATCTCCGGGGGGCACTCGAAACCGAAGGCGGCGGGGTTGCCGGTGTTCAGCTTCAGGATGCGGTGACCTGCCGACTCCAGCCGCATGGCCTCTTCCAGCACCGGGCCGCGGATGTCGTAGCAGACGTTGGAGAGCTTCGTGGACTGGATCACCTGCATGTGCGCGAGCTTACGGCCACGTAACGCGAAACGCCTCGTGTTCTTGGCCACCTATGCGCCGAAAGGTGGAGTTGTATGACCGGGTGCGGGGCTGCCGCACCCTCGGCCACGGACGACCCGCACACCGCCCCTGCCGCCTCGAGGGCCCCAAGAAAGGTCTGAGAAGCCTCAGAAGAAGGTGCGGACGAAGTCCGTGACCACCCCGCCCTCCCCGACCACGGGGATCAACTGCCACCGCTCGAACACCGTGCACGGGTGCGACACCCCCAGCCCCACCCAGTCGCCGACCGCCAGGTCCGCCGCGCCGGGGGAGACGTCCACGAACGCGTGCTGGTCGGCGAGGCGCGTGACGGTGAGCCCGGTCGCCGGGTCGGCGGTCCCGTCGGCGCGGCGCAGGACCTGCGGGACGGGGAGGCCGAGGTCGTACGACGTGTCGCGCTTGCCCGCGTCGAGGAGGGCGAGGCCCGGTTCGGGACGGGAGAGCACCCGCGCCCAGAGGCGGAGCGCGGGCTCCAGCGAGCCCTGCGCGGGGATGCGCTCGCGGAAGGGCGTGCGCTCGCGGTAGTGGACGTCGTCATGGGTGACGTACGCCCCCGACCGCAGGAGCCTCAGCACCGGAAGCGAGAGGTCCCCGAGTGTGCCGAACGCGTCAGCCACCGCGTCGAACCACTCGCTGCCGCCCGCGCTCACCACGATCTCCCCGGCCCCAGCGAAGCGTCCGGCCGCGTCGAAGTCCCGGGCCAGTGCCACCAGTTCGGCGAGCCACCCGCGAGGGTCCGGTGCCACGGCCTCGTATCCGGCGACGCCGACGAGCCGCAGGCGCCGGGCCGAGGCGACCGCGTCGGCGACGCGCGCCGCCTCCGCGGCGCCGCGCACGCCCGCGCGGCCGGCCCGCGCGCCGAGTTCGACGACGACGTCCACGACGGTGTCCACCCCGGCGTCCGCGCCTCCTGCGAGGGCCGCGTCCATCAGCTCCACCCCGCGCACGGAGTCGGCGTAGCAGACGAAGCGGAACTCCGGGTCGGCGGCGAGCTCGCGGGCCACCCAGCGCAGGGCCGCCGCGTCGACCAGCTCGTTGGCGAGGAACACGCGCCGCACACCGAACGCCCGGCAGACCCGCACCTGGTGCGGGGTGGCGGCGGTGATGCCCCACGCGCCGTGCTCGAGCTGGCGGGCGAAGAGCTGCGGGGCCATCGAGGTCTTGCCGTGCGGCGCGAAGGCGCAACCGTTCCGGCCGGCCCAGTCGGCGAGTTGGGCGAGGTTGTGCTCCAGGGCGGGCTCGCTGAGCGTGAGCAGCGGGGTCGTGAAGCCGCCGTCGAAGAGAGTGCGGCGCTGGGCGGCGAGTTCGCCGACGGTCAGTCCGTCGGCGTCGGGCGGCAGGCCCTTGAAGCGGTGATCCACCCGCTCCTGGCGCAGTCGGTCGATTCCCTCGAGCTGACCCATCCCGCCTCCGTCCCGGCGCCGTACCGTGTGTCCGCTGTCTAACACCCGGTCAGGAACGGGTCAACGCCGACAAACGGGTATGACCGGTTACGGCGGTGACCGGCGGCGGGCGACCTTTGAACCCTCGGCCCCACGGGCCCCGCGAATCCCGGGACGCATCACCGGGCGTACTCCGGCGTCCCGTGGGTACCACCGACTTCACCATCTGTTCGGCGACTTTCCGCACTGCTTCGGCTACGCATGGATAGGCTCTCCGGGCAGGGACTGGGCGGGAGTTCCGGGAGGTCGCGCGTGTCGAGCGTCATAGCGGTCACAGCGGACGACCTCGCGCTCCCTCTGGAGCGGCACGTGACGGTGACCGCCGCGGCCCTGGAGGCCCACGGCCACCTCGTCCTCCTCGTCCCGCCGGAGCCCACCGACCCGTTGCGCCGCCGCGTCCACACCGTGCGCGCGGCCCTGGAGGCCGACCGGGTGGCGATCGTGCCGATCGACCTGCCGCCGCTGGCCGCCCAGCTGCTGGCGGAGCAGCTGCGCCAGCTCGCCGCCACCGACCTCGGGCCCGGAGTGCTCGCCGGCGCCGCCCGGCTGCTGTCGCACTACCTCCACTCCGGCGCGCTGCTCGGCTCGGTCTCCCGGCTCGACCGGGTGGACGTCCCCGTCGGCGCCCACCTGAAGTCCCTCGTGCCCGGGCGGCACTTCGCCGTCCTCGCGCACCCCGAACCGCGCCTGTCCGAGGCGCGGCCGGACGCAGTGCCGCCCGGGCCGGCGTTCCTCACCCAGCTCGCCGTGGCGCACGGCCAGGGCGTGGACGCCGGCTGGGTCACCGGGCCGCTGGCCCGCGCGTGGCGGAGCCAGCAGGTGCGCGAGGTGCCGCTGCCGGCGGACTCCGCGCGCTGGTGGGGCACCGGTCGGCTGGTCGAGTTCACCGCCTACATCGCCGACGTCGGCGTGCTGTACCAACTGGTCACCTCCGTCCGCCGGGACACCTGCGGCTGGTGCGGCCTGGCGGTCATCGGCGACCGCTGCCTGTTCTGCTCGGCCGCCCTGGACGGGCGGCAGCGCGTCCCGCCCCCCGAGCGCCCGCGCCAGGTGGTGCACTCCGGTCCCCGCGCGCCCGCACCGCCCGGGGCGTCGCCCGCCCCGCAGGTGTCCCCCCACCAGCCCCCGGAACTTGAGCGATAGGGCCCCACCTCATGAACTCCCGTCAGCGCCGCGGCGTTGTGCTCCTCATGGTCTCCGCGCTGTGCGCGCTCGCCGCCTTCGCCGGGGTCGTCACCGTCATCGGGGACGCCCGCTCCCAGGTCGGGCCGAAGGTGACCGCCTACCGGCTGGCCGAGGACGTACCCGCGTACGAGGCCGTCGGCCGCGCCCAGCTGCAGCAGGTCCGCATCCCCGAGCGCTGGCTGCCCGCCACCGCCGTCCGCGACGTCGGGCAGCTGGCCGGGAAGATAGCCGCCGTCCCGCTGCGCCGCGGTTCCCTGCTGCAGACGGACATGGTCGCCGAGCGGCCCGCGCTGCGGGCCGGGGAGATGGAGATCGCGATCATGATCGACGCGGAGACCGGCGTCGCCGGGAAGATCACCCCCGGGGCGAGGGTCAACATCTTCGCCACCTTCGCACCCCGCAAGGACACCGAACCCGAGGTCTCCAAGATCATCGTCGCGGGCGCCCGGGTCATCGACGTCGGCGAGATCAAGGCCTTCGACAGCGGCGGTGACAACCGCCGCGGCACCGGCCAGGGCGTCCCCATCACCTTCGCCCTCGGCGCGGCCGACGCGCAGCGGGTGGCCTTCGCCGAGTCCTTCGCCCGGCACGTGCGCCTCGCCCTGGTCGCCCCGGGCGACACCACCGCCCCCTCGCAACGGGACCGCACCTACACCCTCGGCCGCGACGGAGCCGCCTCGTGACCGGCGTACGCATCCTGTCGGGGACCCCCGACCCCGACACGGCCCGCGCCCTGACCGGGGTCCTGCACCAGCTGCCGGGAGCCGAACCCGGGCCCGCGCTGCCGGACTCCACCACGCTGCTGGACGTCCTCGCGCGAGCCGCCGAGACCGGGGTCGACGAACTGCCCGAGGTCGTCGTCGTCCACGACCGCATCACACCGGTCCCCGCGCTCGAGGTCGTCCGCGAGATCGCGCTGCGCTTTCCCGCGGTCGGCGTCATCCTGCTCACCGCGGACCCCAGCCCGGCCGTGCTGTCCGGCGCCATGGACGCCGGGGCGCGCGGCGTCGCCGGGCTGCCGCTGTCGTACGACGAACTCGGCGCCCGCGTCGAGGCGGCCGCCGCCTGGGCGGCCGGCGTACGGCGCCACCTCAGCCCCCGGCAGCCCGCGCTGCCCGCCGTGGCCGGCGGCAGGATGATCGCCGTGGCCGGGGCGAAGGGCGGGGTCGGCACCACCGTCGTCGCCGTCCAGCTCGCCCTCGCCGCGCAGGCCGCCGGCAAGTCCACCGCCCTGGTCGACCTCGACCTCCAGGGCGGCGACGTCGCCTCCTATCTCGACGTCCAGTTTCGCCGCTCCGTCGCCGACCTCGCGGACATCACCGACGTGACCACCCGCGTGCTGCAGGACGCCATGTACGTCCACGAGTCCGGGCCCGCGCTGCTGCTGGCGCCCGGCGAGGGCGAACGCGGCGAGGAGGTCACCGACCGCGCCGCCCGGCACGTGCTGCACGCCCTGCGGCAGCGGTACGAGGTCGTGGTCGTCGACTGCGGCACCCAGATGACCGGCGCCAACGCGGTCGCCGTCGAGACCGCGGACACCGCGCTGCTGGTCACCACGCCCGACGTGGTCGCCGTGCGCGCCGCCAAGCGCATGGTGCGCATGTGGGACCGGCTGCAGATCCGCAAACCCCAGGACGTCGTCGCCGCGGTCAACCGGCACACCCGCGGCAGCGAGATCCAGCCCTCGCTGATCGCCCGCATCACCGGCACCCGGGTCGCGTCCGCCGTGGTCCCCGCCGCCTTCCGGGAACTGCAGGCGGTGGTCGACGCCGGACGGCTCCAGGACCTCGACAACCGCTCCACCGTCAAGCAGGGCGTGTGGACGCTCGCCGCCGAGATCGGCGTCACCGGGCCGCCCGGACCCGCCGCGGCGCCCCGCCGGGGCCGTCGCGGCCGCGGGGACCAGGGCCAGGTCACGCTGGAGACCCTCGGCATGACACCGCTGATCCTGCTGGTGCTCGTCCTGGTGTGGCAGGCGGTGCTGACCGGGTACACCTTCACGCTCGCCGGCCACGCCGCCGACCGGGCCGCCCGCGCGGCGGCGGTGGGGGAGGACGCCCAGGCGGCTGCGGCCGACGACCTGCCGGGTGCCTGGCGGATCGAGGACTTCGGCACCACGCGCGCCGACGGCATGGCCGGGGTCACCGTGGGCCTGAAGGTCCCGGTCCTCTTCCCGGGTGCGATCGACTTCCCGCTCACCGTCCACGGCCACGCCTCGGCCGTCGACGAAGAGGCGGTCGCACCGTGACGGCCCGTACCCGTTCCCGTACCCGCCCCCGGCGCCCCCGCGACCGCGGCAGCGCCTCCCTGGAGTTCCTGGGGATGCTGCCGATCCTGCTGCTGGTCGCCCTCGCCGGCGTGCAGCTGGGCCTCGCCGCCTACACCGCGGCCCAGGCCGGCACGGCCGCCCGCGCCGCCGCGCGCATGGCGGCGCTGCACGACCCTCCCGTGAGCGGCTCCGTGGCGGGCACGGAGGCGGTGAGCTCCTGGCTGCAGGACGGCACGCGGATCGCCACCACCGGCGACACGGGGGACTCGGTGCGCGCGACAGCGACCGTGGAGATCCCGTCGGTGCTCCCGGGCCTGAGCCCGGGCTCCGTCACCCGGACCGCCACCATGCCCAGGGAGGACGACGAGGGGACCGACGGATGAGCCTGCGCGACCGCATCACCGCGAACGAGGACACCGCCCCGCGGACCCAGGAGGGCCACCTCGTCGCCGTCTACCGGGCCAAGCTCCTCCAGGAGATCGACCTCGCCGAGATGTCGGCGCTCGCCGCCGCCGAGCGCCGGGTGCGCCTGGAACGCGTCCTCGGCCACATCATCAGCCGCGAGGGCCCGGTGCTCTCCACCAAGGAGCGCACCGGCATCATCCGCCGGGTCGTGGACGAGGCCCTGGGCCTGGGCATCCTCGAACCGCTGCTGGAGGACGCCTCCATCACCGAGATCATGGTCAACGGACCGGACCGCATCTACGTCGAGCGCGCCGGCCGGGTGGAGCCGGTCGCCGCCCGCTTCAGCAGCCCCGAGCAGCTGCTGCAGACCATCGAGCGGATCGTGTCGACCGTCAACCGCCGGGTGGACGAGTCGAACCCGATGGTGGACGCCCGCCTGCCCTCCGGCGAACGCGTCAACGTCATCATCCCGCCGCTGTCGCTGACCGGCCCCGTCCTGACCATCCGCCGCTTCCCCCGCGCCTACGCCCTGCACGAGCTCATCGGCCTCGGCACCCTCGACGAGCACATGCTGATGCTGCTCTCCGCCTTCGTACGGGCCAAGTTCAACATCATCGTCAGCGGCGGCACCGGCTCCGGCAAGACCACCCTGCTCAACGCGCTGTCCGGGCTCATCCCGGACGGGGAGCGCATCATCACCGTCGAGGACGCCGCCGAACTCCAGCTCCAGCAGGAGCACGTCGTACGCCTGGAGAGCCGGCCGCCCAACGTCGAGGGACAGGGCCGGATCACCATCCGCGACCTCGTGCGGAACTCGCTGCGCATGCGCCCCGACCGGATCATCGTCGGCGAGGTCCGCGGCGGCGAGACCCTCGACATGCTGCAGGCCATGTCGACCGGCCACGACGGCTCGCTGGCCACCGTGCACGCCAACTCCGCCGAGGACGCGGTGCTCAGGCTGCAGACCCTGGCGTCGATGTCGGAGGTGAAGATCCCCTTCGAGGCGCTGCGCGACCAGATCAACAGCGCCGTCGACGTCATCGTCCAACTGCGCCGCGACGCGGACGGCACCCGCAGGATCGCCGAGATCGCCGTGCTGTCCTCACGCGGCCGCGACACCTTCCGGCTGACGACCGCGACCCGCTTCCGCGCCGAGCCGATGGGCCCCGACCGGATCGTACGGGGCTGGTTCCACCACCAGCCCGTGCCGCGGGAACTGGCCGAGCGCGTCCATCTGGCGGGGGAGTCCGTGCCCGCGGCGTTCGGCATCGGCGAGACCGAGCTGGACCTGGCGAGCAGGGAGGCCAAGTGAACCCGCAGGCCATCGCCCTGGCCGTGCTCGGCGTCACCGGCCTCGCCCTGGTCCTGGCCGTCTGGGGCCTGCACGCCTGGAGCGGCGGACGGGCCGAGCGCGCGGCCCTCGTCGACCGGCTGGCCGACGTCCCCGCGGCGGAACGGCGCGCCGTCCCCTTCGCCGCCCTGGACCGCCGGGTACGGCGCACCGCCTGGGGCCGCCGGCTGGCCGCCCGGCTCGCCGCCACCGGCACCGACCTGACGCCCGGCCAGTTCACGGCCGCCGCCCTCGGGGTGGTCGGCGGCGCCTGGCTGGTCGCCGACATCGTGCTGGCCCCCTTCTTCGGACCCATCGCCGCACTCCTGGCGGCCTGGGCGGTCAGCTCCTTCCTCGGCTGGCGGCGGCGGGTGCGCACCGAGCGCTTCATCGCCCAGCTGCCCGAACTCGCCCGCGTCCTGGCCAACGCCACCCAGGCCGGACTCGCCCTGCGCACCGCCGTCGGCATGGCGGCCGAGGAACTGGAGGCCCCGGCCGGAGAGGAACTGCGCAAGGTCGCCGACGCCATGACCATCGGGCACTCCATCGAGGACGCCCTGGCCGAACTGCAGGAACGCCTGCCCAGCCGGGAACTGGTGGTGCTGGTCTCCACCCTCGTCCTGTCGTCCCGGGCCGGCGGCTCGGTGGTGGAGTCGCTGCGCAACCTCACGGTGACCCTGGAGGAGCGCAAGGAGACCCGGCGCGAGATCCGCACCCAGATGTCCCAGGTCACGGTCACCGCGTACGCCGTCCCCGTCATCGGCGTCGGCTCGCTGCTGCTGCTCGACCGGATCATGCCGGGCTCACTCGGCGCGATGACCGGCTCCGCGGCCGGACGGATCGCCGTGCTCGTGGCGCTGGGCCTGTACATCCTCGGCTTCGCGCTCATCCGCCGGATGTCGCGGATCGACGTATGAGGGGGGACCGTTGATCACCATCGTGCTGGCCGCCGTCGCCGCCCTCGGGGTGGTGGGCGTCTGCTACGGCATCGGCGTCTACCGCAGCGAGGTCAAGCTGCCCAGCGACCTCCAACTCGCCCTGGAGGTCGGGCGGACCCGCACCACCCGGGTCGGCAACGCCGTCGACCGCCTCGGGATGCGCTGGGCGCCCCTGGTGCTGCGCCTCATGGGCCCCGCCCGGGTCAACCGGGTCCGCGCCCGCATCGACCACGCGGGCCACCCCCACGGCCTCACCGTCGACCGCTACGCCGCCCGGCGCGCCGTCTACGGCGCCCTCGGCGGCCTCGCGGCCCTGGTGCTCCTGCAGGCGGGCCACTGGTTCGCCGCCCTCCTGATGGTCGCCTACGGCCTGGGCTGGACCGACCTCGGCATCTGGCTCGCAGTCCGCAGGCGCCGCGACGAGATCGAGCGCACCCTCCCGGACTTCCTCGACGTCCTCGCGGTGGTGGTGAGCGCCGGCCTCGGCTTCCGCCAGGCCCTCGAGCGCGTCGCCTCCGTCTACAAGGGCCCCTGGAGCGACGAGGTCCGCATCGCGCTGCGCCAGATGGACGTCGGCGTCAGCCGCCGGGACGCCTTCGACGAGCTGCGCAGGCGCAACGGCAGCGAGCAGGTGGGGCAGTTCGTCACCGCGCTGCAGCAGGGCGAGGAACTGGGCGCGCCCATCGCCCGCACGCTGCTCCAGATCGCCACGGACATGCGGCGCACCGAGGCCCAGAACGCGCGCCGCCGCGCGGCCCGCACCGTCCCGCGCGCGACCGGTGTGGTCACCACGCTCCTCGTCCCGGCCACGATGATCCTGCTGATGACGGGCACGATCCTCGGCTCGCGCATCAACTTCGGCGAGTTGCTGGGGTGACGGGGGTGGAGAGGCGGAGGGCTCTGGAGGCATGCCCGGTGCCGGCGATGGGTAGGGACCGGAGCCGCCATTGGGGGTGCGGAGCCCTGGGGCGCGCTGTACATTTGCAGTCGCAACCGCATTTGCACCTGCAATCAGGCTTGTATCGCGGCGGGTTGACCCGATGGGAGGCGGTGCGCCGTGGACCTCACCGGCACAGCGCCCACCCGCGGCGATAGCCAGACCCCGGCCGACGCAAGGCGCGCGGCCGGCGCACGTCACGTGACTACGGTTGGGGGCACGGAAGATGAGCAGGTGGGTTGTGAAGCGTCTGACCGCGCTGCGGGTGCGCGTCCGCGCGGGTCTGCGCGGGACGCCGCGCGGCGACTCGGGGCAGACGTCGTTCGAGTACCTGGGCATCGCGGTGGTGATCGCGGTCATCATCGGGGTGTTGGCGGGGACGACGAGCATCGGTCAGGCCGTACTGGACGGGATTCTCGGCAAGATCGCGGACATCGTCGGCGCAGGCTGAGGGGGGAGACCGGTGGCGACGCGGGACAGACTCTCGGCATTTACATCGTGGCGGTGGGTGCCCTGTTCTTCCTGGCTTTCGCGTTCTTCGCGGTCGGACAGGCCTCATCGGTGAGGAACACGGCACAGACCGCGGCCGACGCCACAGCCCTCGCGGCCGCGCGAGAGGTTCGCGACAGCGTCAGGGAGCCATTCCTTGACGCACTGGAGGCAGGAGACCTGGAGCGGCTGGCGGACTTGCTGGCCCTGAACGAGATGACAACCGACGGTGCCTGCGCTGCGGCCGCCGACTACGCGGGGCAGAACAAGGCAGTCGTCGACGTGTGCGACGTGGGCGGTCCGGGCGCCGCCACGGTGGCCCTTCACACCTCCGGCACCGTCGGCAAGTCCGTCGTTCCTGGTACTGAATCCATGCACGCGAGTGCCGCTGCGACCGCGATCGTCGAGAGTCGCTGCATCGTGGATGACAAAGACGGCGACGCGATCACGTTCATCTGCGATGGAGACCGGCTCACCGTGGACCCGACGGCCGGTGACTTCGCCCTGAACTTGGCGGAGTTCTACTCCGTCTATCTCAGCGAGTGAGTAACGGGGGACCGATGCGTATCCAGAAGCAGGGCCCGGCCGCGATCGTCGCCGCCATGGTCCTTGCCGTGGCACTTACCGGGTGCGGCGGCGGTGACGGCAAGGCCGCGGGCACGCCGTCCGCGAAGACGAGTGCGCCAGGCGGTTCGGACAGGTCGAGTGCCGCGCCTTCGGACGAGCCGAGCCAAGTCCTCGCACAGATGAAGGGTGAGAAGGGCATCACGGTCACCCTGAACGAAGCCACGCGTGACTCGGGTGGATTTGTCACTGTCAAGGGATCGCTCACCAACAACGGGGACTCGCCGTTCAACGCCACCTATTGGACAGGTCAGGAGACCGCGGTGCAGCGCTCCGGACCCTCCGTCGCCGGTGCCGTCCTTGTCGACTCGGTCGGCAAGAAGCGCTACTACGTGCTCCGGGACACCGAAGGCAAGTGCCTGTGCACGATGGGCCTGACGCTGATCAAGCCGGGTGAGACCCGCCCCCTCTTCGCCCAATTCCCGGCACCGCCGGAATCCACCACCGAGGTGGAGTTCCAACTGCCGACGATGCCCCCCGCCAAGATCACGATCGCGGAGGGGTGAGCCATGCAGGGTCCCCGCCCCCGTCCCCGTCCGCGTTCTCGTCCGCATCCGCACGGCCGTCCCGGCGCCGCGTGCGTGCTCGGTCTCGCGCTCGTGCTGACGCCGCTCAACGCCGCGACCGCGCGGGCTGACGACGATCCGACGGCGCAGCCCACTCCGTCCGCGCCCGTGAAGGTGGACGCCGACGACCCGGACCTGCGGCTGCCCGAGGGGGCGACGCTGGCGCCCCCCAAGGTGCTGGACATCGTCTCGGTGACGGACGCGTCGTCCTCCGAGAACGCCTCCGCCGACGACGGCGAGGAGCGGCACGAGGAGTCGAACTCCTCCGTCACCTACGCGCTCCAGGCCGACGTCCTGTTCGGCAAGGACAGCGCCAGGCTGAACGCGGCGGCCACCGCGCGGATCAAGGCGATCGCTGCTGACATTGACGCCAAGGGCGTCACGCAGCCGATCCGCGTCTTCGGCTTCACGGACGACCTCGGTTCGTACGAGCACGGCAAGGTGCTGTCCAAGAAGCGGGCCGACGCCGTCTACAAGGTCCTCGCGGAGGAGCTCGGTTCGCTGGGCGGTTCAGCCCACTCGTTCCAGGTGCGCGGCTACAGCGAGGACTACCCGATCGCGGACAACTCCACCGAGGCGGGCCGCAAGCAGAACCGCCGCGTGGAGATCACGTTCCGGCCGTAGTGACGCCGTCGGCCGGCGGCTTCGCGGAGGCCGTCGGCGTAGCCGAGGGCCCAGTGCGCTCCGTGACGGAGCGCATGCGGTCCGCAAGTGGCGCCTATGGGTAAACCGCACTGTTCCCTGCCATTCGGGCTAATCGCCCATCGAACGTGCAATTTCTTCGAGAGAACCTTCACATCTCCCTCATGACCTTGGACCGGGAGAGCGGTTCCGGCGCGGTACCTTGGAAACCCCCCCTCGGGCCGGTCCGCTCCCCCCCCTGCGGACCGGCCCGTCTTTTCTCCCCGCCCCGGTGCCGGACGGTCCCCGGAGCCTGCCGGACGGGCAGGACGCGCGCAGGACGCCGCAGCCCTCAGGCATCCCTCTCCACGGTCACCGCCCTGCCCGGCAGCAGGCCCCAGGCCGCCATCGCGCCCGCCTCCGCCTCCAGCACATGACGGGCCCGCAGCCGCGGGCGGCCGAGGCGTCCCCGAGGCATGGTGCGGACGGCGAGCACCCGCAGCCGGCGGTCGAGATAGGCGACGTCGATGGCGAAGCGCATGCCCAGGGTGTGCACGCTCGCGGCGGGGGTGAGCAACAGCGCCCCGGTGATCCCGGTACGGCCCAGCAGCCCCCGGGTGCGGGCCCGGTAGGAGGCGGCGATCTCCAGCGGTATCCCCGAGGCGCCCGGCCGCCCCCCGCCGCGGCCGTTCCCGTCCCCGCTGCCGCTCCCGGTGAGGCGCAGCAGTCCCGTCCCGTCACGCCGGAGGTCATTCATGCGGCCACGTCCCCTTGCCTGCAGCGTCCGTGTACGGTCGGCCCGATGCATGTCTATCCGATCGCCGCGGCCGTCGTGTGGGGAACCGTCGCGGGGCTCGCCCTGCCCCGTCCGGCGTACCGGCTGTCCGTCGCGCCCGAGCGGCCCTGGCGGAGCGGGTGTCCGGCGGGACTTCCCTACCCGCGGGGGTGGCGCGGCTGGTGGGGGCCGGTGCGCAACGCCGGTCACCCGGCCGCCGGGTGGCGCTGCGCACTGGTCACCGCCGGGCTCTGCGCCGCCGTGGCCGCCGGCACCGGTCCGCGGCCCGAGCTGACGGTGTGGCTGCTGCTCGTCCCGCTCGCGGTGCTGCTCGCCCGGGTCGACCTGACGGTGCTGCGGCTGCCGGACGTGCTGACGCTGCCGGCCGCCGCGGGGACGGCGGCGCTGCTGGGGGCGGTTTCGCTGCTCCCGGGCCACCAGGGCTCCTGGCCCAGGTCGTTGCTGGGGGCGGGCGCGCTGGGGCTGTTCTTCCTCGCGCTGCACCTGGTGAACCCGGACGGCATGGCCTTCGGCGACGTCAAACTCGCCCCCACCGCGGGACTGGTGCTCGCCTGGTACGGGTGGCGGACGCTCGCCGTCGGGGCCTTCGCGGCCTTCGCGCTGGGCGCGGTCGCGGGTCTGGTGCTGATGGCGGCCGGCCGCGCCGGGCGCCGTACGCCGCTGCCCTTCGGGCCGTTCATCCTGGCCGGCGCCCTGGCCGGACCGCTGCTGCCGTCCTGACCAGGGCGCCCGCCGTGTCACGCGTCGCTGCTGCGGGTCCAGAGGTTGACTCCGGACTCGAGGGCGAACTCGTCGATCTCGGCGAGCTCCTCGGCCGTCAGCGGGGCGGCGCCCACCGCCGCGACGTTGGCCTCCAGCTGGGCGACGCTCGACGCCCCGATGAGCGCGGAGGTGACCCGCCTGTCGCGCAGCACCCAGCTCAGCGCGAGCTGCGCGAGCGACTGGCCGCGCCGGGCGGCGATGTCGTTGAGGCCGCGCAACCGCCGGACGACCTCGTCGGTGATCAGGGTGGGGTCGAGGGACTTGCCCTGGGAGGCCCGCGAACCCTCCGGGATGCCGTTCAGGTACTTGTCCGTCAGCAGCCCCTGCGCCAGCGGGACGAACGGGATGCAGCCCATGCCCTCCTCGTCGAGGACGTCCAGCAGCCCGTCGTCCTCGACCCAGCGGTTGATCATGGAGTACGAGGGCTGGTGGATCAGCGCCGGCACGCCCATCTGGCGCAGCAGGCCGGCGGCCTCCCGGGTGCGCTGGGCGCTGTAGGAGGAGATGCCGACGTAGAGCGCCTTGCCCTGCTGGACGGCGGACGCGAGGGCGCCCATCGTCTCCTCCAGCGGGGTGTCGGGGTCGAAGCGGTGGGAGTAGAAGATGTCGACGTAGTCCAGGCCCATCCGCTGCAGGGACTGGTCGAGCGAGGAGAGCAGGTACTTGCGGCTGCCCCACTCGCCGTACGGGCCGGGCCACATGTCGTAGCCCGCCTTGGTGGAGATGACCAGCTCGTCGCGGTAGGGCCGGAAGTCCTCGGCCAGGATGGTCCCGAAGTTGCGCTCGGCGGAGCCGTAGGGCGGGCCGTAGTTGTTGGCCAGGTCGAAGTGGGTGACGCCGAGGTCGAAGGCGCGGCGCAGGATGGCCCGCTGCGAGTCGAGGGTGCGGTCGTCACCGAAGTTGTGCCAGAGGCCGAGGGAGATCTCGGGGAGCTTCAGGCCGCTGCGGCCGGTGCGGCGGTACGCCATCGCGTCGTAGCGCTCGTCGGCTGCGCGGTAGAGAGAACGAATATCCACGGAAGCGGTCCTATCACGACGCTGGTCCACGGCCTCGCACCCGGTTCGGCGGCCTTGACGGGGGCGCAGTAGGGTGGCGAGGGGGTGACGACCGCAGGAGGGGCTCGGCAATGAATCTGCGCGACCTGGTACGTCTCAGGTTGACCGACCTGTACGCCCGCCGTGTGGAGCGCCGGCTGGACCGGTCTCAGGCCCCGAAGCACATCGGCGTCATCCTCGACGGCAACCGCCGGTGGGCCAAGGCGGCCGCGCGCACCACCGAGCAGGGCCACCGGGCCGGTGCGGACAAGATCACCGAGGTCCTGGGCTGGTGCGAGGAGACCGGCGTCGAGGTGGTCACCCTGTGGCTGCTGTCCACCGACAACCTGGACCGCCCGGCGGAGGAACTCGTCCCGCTGCTCGGCATCATCGAGGACGCGGTCAGCGGCCTCGCGGCGACCGGTCGGTGGCGCGTCCACCACGTGGGGGCGAAGGACCTGCTGCCCGCCCGCACCCAGACCGTCCTCAAGGAGGCCGAGCAGGCAACGGCGGGCGTCGAGGGCATACTCGTCAACGTGGCCGTGGGGTACGGCGGCCGCCAGGAGATCGCCGACGCGGTCCGCTCGCTGCTCCACGAGCACGCCGGGCGCGGCACCTCCATCGAGGACCTCGCGGAGATCCTCGACATCGACCACATCGCGGAGCACCTCTACACCAGGGGCCAGCCCGACCCCGATCTCGTCATCCGCACCTCCGGCGAGCAGCGCCTGTCGGGTTTCATGCTCTGGCAGAGCGCGCATTCGGAGTACTACTTCTGCGAGGTGTTCTGGCCGGCGTTCCGCCGGGTGGACTTCCTGCGGGCGTTGCGTGACTACGCGGCGCGGCACCGGCGCTACGGGACCTGAGAACCGGGTCGCCCTGCTTCACCCGGATGGCGGTATCGGAGGAGACGCGCCACACCGGGGACGCGGCGAACGCCGGAAGTCGCGGGGCCGGATGACGGCCCGGTGGAGAGCGGGAGAACGCCCGGCGACGGGGCGGCAGGGCCAAAGTCCCGGCCAACACCTGTCATATGCAGTCGCATAGGCCTCCTCTTTCGAGGGAATAGACCCGTCAGACCGGCATCCGGCCCACGGATGCCGGACAGAAGCGGACGGCACCTGGTCCGTCCGCCCGGGAGGCCCTTTGCTCACGGACGTGCCGTTGTCAGCCTTCGACCCGGACGGCATCGACCGCGTCGACTCGGAGGGTCGCGGTCCGGCCCTCTCGGTCGGTCCCGGCCCTGTCCCGCGCGACGCCGTCGCACCCGCGCCTCTTCCGAGGGGGTTCGTCCACACGTGGTGACCAGCAAGAATCGCCGTGAGCACGACCGGCGCACCTATGTACTCGACACCAGCGTGCTGCTTGCCGACCCGCATGCCCTCCTCCGCTTCGACGAGCACGAGGTGGTCCTGCCCGTCGTCGTGGTGACCGAGCTGGAAGCCAAACGCCACCACCCCGAGCTCGGCTACTTCGCCCGCCAGGCGTTGCGGCTGCTCGACGAGTACCGGATCCGGTACGGGCGGCTGGACGCACCGATCCCGATCGGCGAGCTGGGAGGCACCCTGCGCGTCGAGCTGAACCATTCCGATCCGGGCGTGCTGCCCGCGGGGTTCCGGCTCGGCGACAACGACTCGCGGATCCTCGCGGTGGCCCGGAACCTCCAGGCCGAGGGCTACGACGTCACCGTCGTCTCCAAGGACCTGCCGCTGCGGGTCAAGGCCTCCTCCGTCGGGCTGCTGGCCGAGGAGTACCGGGCCGAACTGGCGATCACCTCCGGCTGGACGGGCATGCACGAGCTGCAGGTCGCGGCCCAGGAGGTGGACGAGCTCTTCCAGTCGGAGACGGTCGAGCTGGCCGAGGCCGTCGGGCTTCCGGTGCACACCGGCCTGGTCCTGCAGTCCGATCGCGGCAAGGCGCTCGGCCGCGTGACGGCCGACGGCCGGGTCCGGCTGGTGCGCGGCGACCGGGAGGCCTTCGGCATCCACGGGCGCAGCGCCGAGCAGCGGATCGCGCTGGACCTGCTGCTCGACCCGGACGTCGGCATCGTGTCGATGGGCGGCCGGGCCGGCACCGGCAAGTCGGCGCTCGCGCTGTGCGCCGGCCTGGAGGCGGTGCTGGAACGTCAGCAGCACCAGAAGGTGATGGTGTTCCGGCCGCTGTACGCCGTGGGAGGTCAGGACCTCGGCTACCTGCCGGGCACCGAGGCGGAGAAGATGAGCCCGTGGGCCCAGGCGGTCTTCGACACCCTGGGCGCGGTGACGTCGAAGGAGGTCATCGATGAGGTGGTGGCGCGCGGCATGCTGGAGGTCCTGCCCCTCACGCACATCCGCGGCCGCTCCCTGCACGACGCCTTCGTGATCGTCGACGAGGCGCAGTCCCTGGAGCGCAACGTCCTGCTGACCGTGTTGTCCCGTATCGGGCAGAATTCCCGAGTTGTTCTGACGCATGACGTCGCCCAACGCGACAACCTGAGGGTGGGTCGGTACGACGGCGTGGTCGCCGTCGTCGAGAAGCTCAAGGGCCATCCGCTGTTCGCGCACATCACCCTGAACCGTTCCGAGCGCTCGCCGATCGCCGCGCTCGTGACGGAGATGCTGGAGGACGGCCGGGCCTAACCCGGAAGACCACACGGTGTGTTGGGCTGCTGCGCCGCAAGGGCGCAGCAGCCTAGCGCTGTCTGGGGGAGCCGCGGATACGAAACGGCAAAATGTGCGGCGCGTGCGGCGTGTGAGCTTTGACACGCAACGGGAGATTGCGTTCACGCGTCTGCCTACGGCAGGCTGTCGGTTCTGTCAGGCCCCGCCCCCGGCACCCCCCGTACCCCCAACGTGCGGAACCTCAGAACTGAACAGCGTCGCCGTGGGCCGCCCGAGTTTCAACAGCGGACTCCCGCCTTTCCGGGGGAGCTCCACCGGGCCAGTGCTCTGTGACCGGTGCAGTAGGAGCCAGCGAGAAGGGGCACGATCGCGTCCGCGAGGTCACCCAGCGGGCGACGCTGGAAGGAAACCGTGTGAGCCGGATCTCGGTCCGGGGATTCGCGGTGGCTTCGGCCACTGCGGTCACCACTGTGGGCGCCGTCGTCGGTGTCGCCTCCGGCAGCGAAGGGGCCGTGCAGCCCGTCGCCGCCGCCGATGCGACCACCGTCCTCGCGGACATTCCCGCTGGGCAGCAGGTCCAGCAGGCTTCCCTGACGCAGCAGGTGCAGGCGCAGTCCGACGCCGCCGACGCCAGCGCGAAGAAGGCCGCGCAGGAGGCCGCCCGCAAGCAGGCCGCCAAGGACGCCGCCGCCCGCAAGAAGGCGGAGGAGAAGGCGGCGGAGAAGGCCGAGGCCGCCCGCAAGGCCGAGGAGGCGTCGCGCGCAGCCAAGCGCGCCGCGCTGGTCGTGAAGGCCTCGTACACGGTCGCCGAAGTCCAGGCCATGGCCCAGGGGCTCATAGGGAACGCGACGCAGTACCAGTGCTTCTCGAACATCGTCACCCGTGAGAGCGGCTGGAACTACACCGCGACGAACGCGTCCTCCGGCGCCTACGGCCTCGTCCAGGCACTGCCCGGTTCCAAGATGGCCTCCGCGGGCGCCGACTGGCGCACCAACCCCGGCACCCAGATCAAATGGGGCCTCAACTACATGAACAGCCGGTACGGCAGCCCCTGCGGCGCCTGGTCCTTCTGGCAGGCCAACCACTGGTACTAGGCCATTCGTCACGAATCGCCGACGAGCCCCCGCCCTCTTGAGGGACGGGGGCTCGTTGCGCGTACCGTGGTGAGGACGGATGACCGGGGGGCGGGGGGACAGGGGACGTGATGTCGGAGAAGCGCCCATGGGGCAGCGGGCTGGCGGCCGAGCTGGCCAAGCTCGCGGGAAGGCTGGAGGAACAGCGCCGGGCCGCGGCCGAGAGCGCCCGCGAGGAGGCCCGCCGCCAGGAGGAGGAGCAACGCGCGCGCCGGCACGCGCCGCGTCCGTCGGGCCCGGGCGACCCGGTCGCCCAGGTGCCGTGGAGCATGCGGGTCGCGGCCGAACTCGGCTGGCGGCTGCTGGTGCTGGCCGGCACCGTCTGGGTGCTGATGCGGGTGATCGGCACCATACAGCTGGTCGTCCTGGCCTTCGTCGCCGCGCTCCTGATCACCGCGCTGCTGCAGCCCTTCGTGGGCCGGCTGAAGCGGATGGGGGTGCCGCGCGGCCTCGCCACGGCCATCGTCTTCATCGGCGGCTTCGTGATGATGGGCCTGGTCGGCTGGTTCGTGGTCTGGCAGGTCATGGAGAACATCGACAACCTCTCCACCAGCCTGCAGGACGGCATCGCCGAGCTGAAGCGCTGGCTGCTCAACAGCCCGTTCCATGTGACCGACGACCAGATCAACCAGATCGCCAAGAACCTCCAGGAGGCGATCGGCACCAACTCCAAGGCGCTGACCGACGCCGGGCTGCAGGGCGTCACCGTCGTCGTGGAGATGCTCACCGGCATCCTGCTGGCCATGTTCAGCACGCTGTTCCTGCTCTACGACGGCCGGAACATCTGGAACTGGTTCCTGAAGCTCTTCCCCGTGGCAGCCCGCGACGGGCTCGGCGGCGCGGGCCCGAGGGCGTGGCGCACGCTCACCCTCTACGTGCGCGGCACGGTGATAGTGGCCCTGATCGACGCCATCTTCATCGGCATCGGCATCTTCTTCCTCGGGGTGCCGATGGCCGTTCCGCTGGCCGTCATCATCTTCCTGGCGGCGTTCGTGCCGCTGGTGGGCGCGGTCGCCTCGGGCGCCATCGCCATGGTGGTGGCGCTGGTGACGGAGGGGCCGTTCACCGCGCTGATGGTGCTGGCGGTGGTCCTGCTGGTGCAGCAGATCGAGGGCCACATCCTGCAGCCGTTCATCCTGGGCCGCGCGGTGCGGGTGCACCCGCTCGGGGTGATCCTGGCGGTGGCGGCCGGTTCGCTCGTCGCCGGGATCGGCGGCGCGGTCGTCTCCGTACCGCTGGTGGCCGTGACCAACACCGTCGTCGGCTATCTGCGGGCCCACGCCCGGGAGTCGGCGATGGCCGACGAGCCCGCCCCGCACGGCTCGACGGTCGCCGAGGTGGCGCCGGTCGGCGCGGCCGGGCTTCCCGACGCCACCCCGGGGGAGCCCGTCTGACCGCCCGTTACCCCGGCCCTCGGGGGCCGGGGTACGAGGCCGCTCGAGGCTGCGTCGGTACGGTTCGCCCGCCGACGGCCGCGGCCCGGTGGCCGCGGCCGTCCCCGGTCACTCCGTCCGCAGGCCGTCCGGGCGCATCATCCGCCACAGCGGCGGCATGGCCAGCAGGGTCACCAGCAGGACGACCCCCGCGGCGATGCCGCTCATCGTGGCGATGCTGCCCCAGGCGAGGTGCAGCGGCTCGCCGACCATTTTCAGCAGGGCGGCGCCCAGCCCGGCGCCGCCGAGGACGGCCAGGGCCATACCGAGCGCGACCGGGAGCGCGGTCTGCCACAGCACGGACAGTCCGAGCACCGAGCGCCGCGTGCCGAAGGCGACCAGGACCGCCAGCAGCTTCCTGCGCTCGCGCAGCTGCTCCAGCATCGACACCAGCAGGCTCGCGCCGATCAGGGCCAGGGTGGCGGCAGCGCCGACGAGCAGACCGCGCCGGATGTTGACGAACTTCGAGTTCTCCGTCGTCGACTCGAGCGGGAAGACGTTGGCCGACGGATCGAGGCGCGCCGTGGTGTTGCGGATCTGCTCGAACGCGTCCGGCGTGTGCGGGTCCGTCCGGAGCATGACCTTCACCCCCGGGGCGTGCAGCGATGCCGCGTCCAGGGCCGCGGGGGTGGCCAGGACCCCCGACTCGTAGTCTCCGTCCGGCGCGATGATCGAGGTCACCTTGCGGGCGCCGGCCGGCACGGTCCACAGACGAGGCGTGCCGGTGTAGTGCTCCCCCCGCGGCACGTTGAGGTCGATCGGGCGACCGGGCCGCACGAACGTGTCGGCGTCGCCGACGGCATGCGGGTCGTCGGCGAGGAACACGTCGCCGTCCGCGCAGCCGTCACGGAGGTCCACCAGCTCGCGCAGGGTGGCGCAGTCGGCCACCACGACCGGCACGAAGCGCAGGTCGGCCGTCGACTTCCTGGTGGAGGAGTCCGCCGGCACGGCGTCCGAGGAGAGGATGGTGAGCGCGTCCCGCACGCCCGGGGTGGCGGCGAACGCCTGCTCGACCCGGTGGCCCTCGGCTCCGCTCGCGATGCTCACGCTGGCGACCATCTGCGCCCGGTCCGGATCCTTGCCGGAGTCCGTGACGAACTGGCTCTGCACGCCGGAGAAAAGGGTCTGCAGGGCGATCGCCCCGGCCACCGCGGCCGTCACGCCGCTGACCATGCGGGCTGAGGCACTGCTGTGGAGCTGGATCCGGCGGGTGGCCAGCTGCCACGCCACAGGGCCGCCGCGGAGCCGGCCGACGGCCGACTCGACCACCCAGGGCAGCAGGGCGGTGAGCCCCACGAGCAGCAGGACCACGCCGGCGGTCACCTGGTACGCGTTGACCTCGGCCTCGGTGCTGATCGCGCCGAACAGCGGCGCGAGAAGCGCGAGGCCGGCCAGCGGGATCAGCAGCCGCCACCAAAGGCGACGCGGTCGGGCCGTGGCGTTGCGTACGACGCCGAGTGGCTCGATGGCGATGCCGCGCATGGCCAGCAGGGTGACCGCGACCGCCGCCGCCGGCACCGCCAGGGCCACGAGCAGGGCGAAACCGAGGCTCGGGGTGATGTCGGAGGGGTAGACGCTGATGTCGTACAGCGTCACGTCGGTTGCGAACTGCCGGGCGCCCAGGAACAGCGCGGCACCGACGGCGAGTCCGAGCAGCGAGCCGAACAGCGCCTCTCCGGCCGCGACCCTCCGGGTCATCCGGCTGTCCGCGCCGACCAGCCGCAGTGCGGCCAGCCGCCGGTCGCGGCGTTCGCCGCCGAAGCGGACGGCGCTGCCGATGAAGACGCCCACCGGGAGCAGCAGCACCACGAAGATGATGATCACCAGCAGGGAGAGCACGCCCCCGAGCGGTTCCGGCTTGGCGGCGCCGCGTCCGAAGTACGGGATGCGGGTGGCGTTGCCCGTCGCGCCGTCGGCGGACCGCGCGACGAGCTTGTCGCTGCCCGCGTAGTACGCCATCTCGGCGGGGCCGACCAGGCCCTGGTCGCCGATGAGGCCGATGATCCGGTAGTGCAGGCGTTCGCGCAGCAGCTTGCTGCCGGGCTGGTCGAGCAGTTTCTTCAGGGCGGGGGAGACGACCATCTCGCCGGGGGCGGGCATCTTCGCGACACCGGGCGGCAGCGCGGGCCGGTCGCCGTCGGCCTTGAGGAGCACGCCCCGGATCTCGTCGTCGCGGAAGGCGGTGTCGGCCGGCGCGAACAGCACGGTGCTCGCGCTCACCTTGGGCGGCGCGTTGAACCAGGAGTAGTCCCGCTCGTAGCCGCGGTCGGTGCGGGCGCCCAGCATGGCCGGGACGGAGGCGGCCACCAGCAGCAGTGCCACGCCGAGGCCGACGCCGACGGTGGTCAGCGCGGTGCGGGTCCAGCCCTCGCGGCCGCCGGTGGCGGCGAAGCGGAAGCCCAGGCTCACGTCGCGGACCCAGCCGGACAGCGTGCCGCCCCGGGTGGCGGTTCCGGAACTCATGCCGTCCTCTCGAGGTGGCGGGACTTGCCGTCGCGGACGACGATCTCGCGGTCGGAGTAGGCGGCGACGCGTGCTTCGTGGGTGACGAGGACGACGGCGGCGTCGGTGTCGCGGGCGGCGTCGGTGAGCATGTGCATCACGCGTTCGCCGTTGAGGGAGTCGAGGGCGCCGGTGGGTTCGTCGGCGAAGACGACGCGGGGGCCGGTGACCAGTGCGCGGGCGACGGCGACGCGTTGGCCCTGGCCGCCGGAGATCTCGCCGGGGCGTTTGGCGGCGAGGTCCTCGACCTGGAGGCGGGCCAGCCATTCGGCTGCGCGGTTTTCGGCATCCTTGCGGCGGGTGCCGTTCAGCCGCAGCGGCAGGGCGACGTTCTCGACGCAGGTGAGCTCGGGGACGAGCTGGCCGAACTGGAAGACGAAGCCGAAGTCGCCGCGGCGCAGTTCGCTGCGTTCGGCGTCGCTCATGGCGGTCAGGTCGCGGCCGCGGTAGAGCACCTGGCCGGAGTCGGGGCGGACGATGCCGGCCAGGCAGTGCAGCAGGGTGGACTTGCCGGAGCCGGAGGGTCCCATGATGGCGACGACCTCCCCGGCGCGTATGGCGAAGTCGGCGCCGTCGAGGGCGGGGGTGGGGCCGTACGCCTTGTGCAGGCCGACGGCTTCCATCAGGTTCTCCGGGGTGCTCATTCGGCTACCTCCGCCGCGAGTCGGTCGAGGCGGGCGGCGGTGAGTTCCAGCCACCGCAGGTCCGCTTCGAGGTGGAACAGGGCGTGGTCGCAGATGAGCTGGTCCGCGAAGTCGCCGTGCCGTTTGCGTTCGGTCAGGTCCCGCATCAGCCGCAGGTGCTCGGACCGCTGGGTGTCGAGCAGGTCGGCGGCGCTGCGCCCGGTGAGCAGGGCGAGGACGACCTTGGTGTAGAGGGTGTTCTGCAGGTAGGGCTCGGGCTTCTCCGGCTGCCCGAGCCATTTCTCGACGTCGGTGATCCCGGCTTCGGTGATCGCGTACCGCTTGCGATCGGGGCCGCCGCCGGCCTCGATGCCGTCGATCTCGACCAGGCCGTGCTTCAGCAGCCGGGCCATCGTCGAGTAGACCTGGCCGTAGTGCAGCGGGCGGTCGTGGCCGAATCTGTCGTCGAAGGCCCGCTTCAAGTCGTATCCGTGGCGCGGGCCTGACTCCAGCAGTCCCAGCAAGGTGTGGCCGATGCTCATGGCAGGGAACTCTACACGGCACGTATACATGCAGCGTATAGATCATGGAAGTGGTGACGGGACCGTGACAGAACCCCGGCCTGAGCTGGGATCTTTCTCATCCGGGCGCGATGCAGCCCCGGGGCACGGACGGACATCACGTGCACCGGGGCTGCGGCTGTGGGGAGGCGCGGCCTACCGGCCGTTGACGTTGGCGGCGATGCGGTCGCCGACCTCCTTGTCGATGGCGCGCCAGTACTCCACCGCGCGGGCCAGGACGGGGGCGCTGACCCCGTTCCTGAGGTGGCCCGACACATTGGAGACCAGCCGGTCGCGGGCGGCGTCGTCCAGGACCTGGCGGACCATCGTCCCGGCCTGGCCGAAGTCGTCGTCCTCGCGGTGCAGCTTGTACGGCTCGTGCACCATGTTCCCCGCCACCTCCCAGCCGGCCGGGTCGCCGAAGCGCCGGATGTCGGCCTCGGGCCCGCCGAAGGAGTTCGGCGCGTACGGCGCGGCCGTGCGCGACGGCTCGTAGCGCATCGGCCCGTCCTTGGCGTACGAGCGCACCTCGGTGTGGGCCCGGTTCGGCGGCAGCTGCGCGTAGTTGGGACCGATCCGGTAGCGGTGGGTGTCGGCGTACGAGAAGAGCCGGCCGAGGAGCATCTTGTCCGGGGAGGGGCCGATGCCGGGCACCATGTTGCTGGGCTCGAAGGCGGCCTGCTCGATGTGGATGAAGTAGTCCTCGGGGTTCTTGTCCAAGGTCATCCGGCCGACCTCGATCAGCGGGTAGTCGCCGTGCGGCCACACCTTGGTGAGGTCGAAGGGGTTGAACCGGTAGTCGGCCGCGTCGTCGAACGGCATGATCTGCATGTACAGCGTCCACGAGGGGTGGTCCCCGCGCTCGATGGCCTGGTACAGGTCACGGCGGTGCAGATCGCCGTCGGCGCCCGCGTAATGGTCGGCCTCCTCCTGGGTGAGGAAGTCGATCCCCTGGTCGGTCTTGAAGTGGTACTTGACCCAGAACCGCTCGCCGCCGCCGTTGACCCACATGTACGTGTGCGAGCTGTAGCCGTTCATGTGGCGGTACGACTTGGGTACGCCGCGGTCGCCCATCAGCCAGGTGACCATGTGGGCCGACTCCGGGGACAGCGTCCAGAAGTCCCACTGCATGTTGTTGTCGCGCAGCGAGCTGTCACGGCGGCGCTTCTGGCTGCGGATGAAGTCCTGGAACTTCATCGGGTCGCGTACGAAGAAGATCGGCGTGTTGTTGCCGACCATGTCGTAGTTGCCGTACTCGGTGTAGAACTTCAGCGCGAACCCGCGCGGGTCGCGCCAGGTGTCGGGGCTGCCCAGCTCTCCGGCGACCGTCGAGAAGCGGGCCAGCATCTGCGTGCGGCGTCCCGGCTGGAAGAGGTCGGCCTTGGTGAACTGGCTGACGTCGTTGGTCACCTCGAAGAAGCCGTAGGCGCCCGATCCCTTGGCGTGCACCACGCGTTCCGGGACCCGCTCGCGGTTGAACTGCGCCATCTTCTCGATCAGGTAGTGGTCCTGGAGGAGGATGGGGCCGTCCGAGCCCACCGTGAGCGAGTGAGCGTCGCTCTCCACCGGGATACCGGCGTTGTTGGTGGTGTAGGGAGTGCTCATGTCGTGGTGTCCTCCCGTCGATCTTCGGAAGAGTCCGTCGGGGGCTCCTGGTCGCTAACGACCACACAAACACTGAATCACCGGCTCGGCACGCCGGAAAACGGCATCACGCCATGTATCTGGACAATGTCCAGAAATGAAACGTGTATGGAGACGGTGAGCTCACCGGTCGTGACCCTCCGGAATGCCCATCTCGAACCAGACGACCTTTCCGGCGCTCAGCCGGGTCGCCCCCCAGCGCTGCGCCATCCGGTTGACGAGGTAGAGCCCGCGCCCGTCCTCGTCCTGCGGCTGGGCGTGGCGCATCCGCGGCAGCGTCGGGGCGTCGTCGCCCACCTCGCAGCGCAGCACGTCGGTGCGCAGCAGCCGCAGCGTGATGGGGCGCTCGGCGTACCGCACCGCATTGGTGACCACCTCGCTGACCAGCAGCTCCGCCGCCTCGGCCAGCGGCTGCAGCTTCCAGCGGCCGAGCGCCTGGCGCACCAGCCGCCGGGCCCGGCCGGCCGTCTGCGCCCGCGGCTCCAGGAACCAGTAGGCGACGTCGCGCGGCGCGATGCCGTCGAAGCGGGCGGCCAGAAGCGCGATGTCGTCGTCCCGGTCGCCCGGCCCGACGATCTCCAGTACCTCGTCGCACAGCGGATCGAGCGGCGGCGGGCAGATGGCCGCCGCCGCCGAGTGCAGCCGCTCACGCAGCATCTCGATGCCGCCCCACACGTCACGGGTGCGGGACTCCACCAGCCCGTCGGTGTAGAGCAGCAGCGTCGCCCCGGCCGGGGCGGGCAGCTCCACGGCCTCGAAGGGCACGCCGCCCACGCCGATCGGCGCGCCCGGCGGCACGCGCAGCACCTCGGCCACGCCGTCGGCGTGCAGCAGCACCGGCGGGGGATGGCCCGCGTTGGCGATGGTGACCCGGTGCGCTATGGGGTCGTAGACCGCGTAGATGCAGGTGGCCATGCGGTCCTGGCCGAGCCGCTGGGCCTGCTCGTCCAGGTGGTACAGCACCTCCTGCGGGGACAGGTCCAGGCCCGCCAGGGTCTGCACGGTGGTCCGCAGCTGCCCCATGATCGCCGCCGAGGTCATGGAGTGGCCCATGACGTCGCCGACCACCAGCGCCACCCGGCTGCCCGGCAGCGGGATCGCGTCGTACCAGTCGCCGCCGACCCGGGCCGACTGGGCGGCCGGAAGGTAGCGGCTGGCCAGCCGCACCCCGGTGGGCTCGGGCAGGGAGTCCGGCAGCATCTCGCGCTGCAGGGAGTCGGCGATGGACGCCTCGCGGTCGTAGAGCAGGGCCTTGTCCACGCCGAGCGCGGTGTGGGTGGCCAGCTGCGCCGCGATCAGCAGGTCGTCCGGTTCGAACGGGGCGCGCTCGGGACGGCGCAGCAGCACCGTCGCGCCGATCACCCGGCGGCGGCCGCGCAGCGGCGCCAGGATCGCCCGCCGCCCGGTGGGAAGCTCCAGCGTCTCGCCGGACTCGCCGTCGCCGAGGCCTCCGACGAGCTCACGGAGGGCCGCCGTGGACTGCGCGGTGTCGGAGAACACCGGACGCACTCCGCGCAGCACCTCGGCCAGCCGCCCGTCCATGGGGACGCGCACGACCTCGGCGGCCGAGCCGTAGGCGCCCTCCGTGGCGGGGACGACCGGCATGAGCAGGCCCCCCACCGGCTCCGGGGCGTCCTCGTCCGGCACCCGGTCGGCGCGCCGCAGCCGCAGCACGAGCGGACCGGAGGGGATCTCGTCGCCCACCGGCAGCGGATCGCGCAGGTAGACCAGGATCGCGTCGGCGAAGACGGGCACCGCGGACCGGCACAGGCCCAGCACGATCTCGTCCAGGTCGAGGCCGCGGGCGATGCGGCGGGTGGCGGCGCCGACGTAGCGCAGCCGCTCGGTGTCCGCCGCTCCCGCCCGCCCGCGGCTCTGCGGGCCGATCTTCTTCGGCGGCGGACCCCCGGCGGTGTCCTCGTCGACGGGGTGGCCGCCGACCTGGCCTCCGCGGCCGCTCTGCCGGCCCGCCGGCCTGGAGGAGGGCAGCGCCGTGTCGGGGGTGCGCTGCCGGGCCCGCGGCTCCCCGCCCTGTGGCGCGGGGCCGGGGACGCCCGGCAGGCCCGGGGTCCCGCCGTCCGCGGTGGACCGGCGGCCGGGTTCCACGGGGGCGGCCATGGCGGTGGCCGCCCGACGGTCGCGGCTCGCGGAGCCGTTCCAGGACACGCCGCCGTCCGGGGCGCCGCCCGCGGCTGCGGCCATGCGCTGCCGTACCGTCCGCCGTCCGCCGTCACCGCCCGCGCGGGCGGCCGTCAGCTGTCCGCCGGCGACGATCCCCTCGCCGGCGACCACCCGGGCGGCCTGACGGTCCCGCACCTCGGAGGGCTGCCGCGCGGCACGTCCGCCGCGCGCCCGCCGGCCGCCGCCTCGGGGTTTGGCGGGCGCCGGCGCGGCGGAGCCGGGCTTGGCGGAGCCGGGCTTGGCGGAGCCGGGCTTGGCGGACGCGGGGACCTGCGCGGAGGCGTCGGCAGGGCTCTGACGCTGCGTCGGCGGGGGGGGGGG